>DQGF01000335.1:11002-11392 GCA_003525045.1 Pseudomonas sp.
CCGGTTCCGGCAAGACCACGACGATCTATGCCGGGCTCAGCGAGCTGAACACTCCGCAGAAGAAGATCATCACCGTAGAGGACCCGGTAGAGTACCGGCTGCCAAGGATCAACCAGGTACAGGTCAACTCCAAGATCGACCTCGGTTTTTCCCGGGTGTTGCGCTCTGCCCTGCGTCAGGACCCGGATATTCTGTTGATCGGGGAAATGCGTGACCGGGAAACCGCCGAGATCGGGCTGCGCGCCGCGATGACCGGCCACTTGGTGTTGTCGACCTTGCACACCAACGATGCCCCGACCTCCGCCATGCGTCTGGTGGACATGGGGGTCGAGCCATTTCTGGTGGCCACTGCGCTGAACGCCGTGCTGGCCCAGCGATTGATTCGCCGGG
>DQGF01000335.1:11676-12096 GCA_003525045.1 Pseudomonas sp.
GCCCAGCGATTGATTCGCCGGGTCTGCGAAAGCTGCCGCGGGCCGCACGTTCCCGAACCGAGCCAGCTGGTCTGGCTGGAGAAGCTGCACGGCGCCTCATTGGCCGGGCACCGATTCCAGCGCGGTTCTGGCTGCCACCAGTGCCATAACACCGGTTATTCGGGGCGTCTGGGGGTTTTCGAACTGCTGGAAATGAACGAGGCGATGATCAGCTCGCTGCGCCGTGACGATCCACAAGGCTTCGCCGACGCGGCGCTCGCCAGCCCGCACTATCGCCCGCTCGCCACTTGTGCGCTGGACTATGCGTTGGCCGGACTGACCAGCGTCGAGGAAGTGCTGAAGGTCTGCGTCACCCGGACCGACGAGGTACTGATCTGATGAACAGCGTCTTTCACCACCCCCCCCCCCGCCCCTCCCCCC
>DQGF01000337.1:0-2055 GCA_003525045.1 Pseudomonas sp.
TGTTCGGCATTAGGACAAGCCTCGCTCCTACAATTTGCATGACCTGTCCGCCCTCGCCCACCTTCAAGCAGCCGCAACCCGTTCGTTGTTGTTACTCACTTCAAACTGCCCCACCAGTTTTTGCAGTTTGTTGGCATTGAGCCTCACGGTTTCGGCACTGTTTTGCAGCACCACCACCGTCTGGCGCATCTCTGTGGAAGACTGGTCGACCTGCCTGATCGTCTTGCCATAGTCGAGGCTGCGCTTGTTGAGCTGCTGAATGATCGCAAACATACTTTCCACGGCTTGATGCAACTGCACGTTTTCCGAGGAGGCATCTTCGGCCAGGCGCAGGCTGTTATCGACGTCCTTGACCCCCTCCTCCATGAAGCTGACGGCGTTCTGCGTTTCGTTCTGCAGGCCTTCAATCATCTGCCGAATATCGTCGGCAGCCCGTGACGTGCGCAAGGCGAGACTGCGTACCTCATCGGCCACCACCGCAAAGCCCCGCCCATGCTCTCCCGCGCGCGCAGCCTCAATGGCGGCATTGAGCGCCAGCAGATTGGTCTGGTTGGTGATGTCGCTGATCAGGCCGGTGATGTTGCCGATTTGCGTCATCCGGCTGTCGAGCAGCTGCACACTCGAAGAGGAGCGCTCGACCACGTCCCGAATCGACTGGGTGCCTGCCTGCACGGCGAGAAACTGTTCGCGGGCACGGGTGACGACTTCGTCCATCGCCTGCTTCATTTGCTCGGCGCTGGCAGAGGCTTGCTGGATCTCGCCCAACTGGTCTTCGACGATAATCATCATGCGATGCACCGCTTCGGCGACCTCAGTGGACGTGATGCCGGCTTCCTGGCTGCGGCCCAGCATCATCTGATTGGTGGTGCCGACGTTGCGACTGGCCTTCACCACTTGCCCGACCACCGAGTCCAGATGGTCGATAAAACTGTTGATCCAGCGCCCCATGTCACCGGTCTCATCGTTGGCCATGGTCGTGGTGTCCAGACGCTGACGAAGGTTGCCCTCGCCCTCGGCGATGGTCCTGATCACATTCGTCATCCCGTTCAACCTGGTCGCCAGTCGCTTGGGCCCCAGCAGGCTGAACAGGACCGTGGCGCCCACCATGCTCAAGACCTCGACGGTATCGATCAGACCCTGACCCAGGCCACTGTAATGCTGGACCATGAAATTGCAGGCAAACAGTCCGGCCATGGTCGCCAGATAAGGTTTCATCAAGCCATGAGTGAGTGAGCGCCGGCGGTAGACCTCCTCCAGGTCGGCCTCACACATCATGCCCCAGCGGTCAGGTGACCCTGGCAGCTGGAATGTAACGCCCTTGCCGACCACCGGAATGTGCCGGTAATCCGAGTAACCGGGATAGGTCACGAACAGGTTGGAGCCCGTGCGGATAGTCTCGCGCACGCCAGGGTGCAGTTGCTGGGTCGCCGGGTCGGTAAAGCGCAGTTCCAGCTCGGTGTGTCGCTGGATCTGCACGGTCTTCCACGGCGTGTGTACGCCGCTTTTCAGGTTTTCCCCGTGGGTGAACGTACCGTCCTCGAAACGTGAGCGCGACAATGCGGTTCCCGGCTCGATAGCGGGATCAAAACGTGATTGCGCCATGAACAGATAGTTGTCGCCCGACTCGGCGAAAATGTGCCCGGCCTCGCGCTGGATAAGATCGCCCAGCACATCGTTGGGCACGCGACCGCAGAGGCAGCCAAGGACTTTTCCATCGGCCTTCAGGGGCTGATAAAACATCAACGTCACTTCATCGTGGAAGCGTGAAGACGATGGACCGATGTGCAAGGTCAATGGATCGCGGTAAGGACCATGGAGAAACGGCGCCTTCAATCCTTCTGCCAATGCACGGGTGTGCTCGAGCCGGCTTTTGCCCCGTCGATTCCAGGTCGAGACGATGACGCTGCCGGCGACATCAACCACAAACAACTCCGAAAAATCTTCCGCCTGGCGCAGCTTGTCCATTAACGATGTGCTGTCGAGATGGGCGAAATCACGGCCCAGATTGTCTGCCAGTTCGGCCAGGTGTTCCCACTGCTCGCGGGTCCAATCGTG
>DQGF01000337.1:2333-2630 GCA_003525045.1 Pseudomonas sp.
ATTCCCACTGCTCGCGGGTCCAGTCGTGCAGCAACTGCGCTCGGGTTTCAGCAATGGCTTCGAAGGTTTGTTCGATCACCGGGTAAGCCGACCGATTGATCCGGCACGACCAGCCCATCGCCATCTTTCCGGTTTTGCCGAACCAGGGTAACCAGCGCTTCTCGCCAGGGGCTAACCGCATGGAATCACTTGATAGCGACATTCAATTCACCAACTGCGACGTTCAGATGGCAAATCAATAGCAAATACCAGGCCAATTCGTAAGCACGCTAACCATTGCCCCAGGGCGTGCGCAGT
>DQGF01000337.1:2920-3155 GCA_003525045.1 Pseudomonas sp.
GTAAGCACGCTAACCATTGCGCCAGGGCGTGCGCAGGACTCCAGAATGCGCAATCCCATGCTTCAACTCAGTGCACCAATCGCGACACGCTCTAGAAAAGCGCTGGCAAGCTGAGCACCACGCACTCGCGCAGGCGTTGGTTAATCCTTGGCCTCCTCACGCTGCAACACCGACTCGCCCGCCTGTGGCGGCAGCCGCTGAAGGTACGAATGCCTGTCACACCCAGCGCCAATAA
>DQGF01000397.1 GCA_003525045.1 Pseudomonas sp.
GCTCTTCGTAGGAGCGAGGCTTGCCCGCGAAGGCGTCAGCTCAGACGCTAACGGATTCTGCCTTGACTACTCGATCAGCCTTCGCCTCCGGCCGATACAAAATGTAGTAATACGCCCCCAGACAAATCAGCCAGCAGAAAATCGCCGTCCACACATTGTGCGAAAAGAAATGCGCGCCCTGCATCATCCGGCCGATGGAAAACACCGAGCCCAGCGCGAAGGCAAAGATAAAGGCTTTACGTGCCAGACGCGGACGCCGATCCCGCAGCACAAAGAACAGCGCAAACAGCGTGAAACCGGTCGCGGCATGTCCGCCGGGCCAGCAACGGCCTGGTTTTTCGGTTGGCGGGCGTGGGCTGAGCAGCTCGCTATAAATCTCGTGACCGCCGAACTGCTCAAGGCTCCACGGGCATTGAACAGCCGTCACCGCTTTGACTGGCGTGACAAAGGATGTCGCCAAAGCCAGAGACAGCACCAGACAGCCTAATTCCCGTTTGATCGGCTTGAGCCTGTCCATGAAAAAAGAGGCTATGAAACCGAAGATGGCCAACACCGAGAAGGCAATGACCACTTGCTTGGCGCGGTCGTGCAGGATGTCTTCAAGGAAGTAACTGTGCCGCCCGATGAAATCACCCGCGACCGGGTCATAGAACAGCCTGGCCAGATCCATGTCCAGGGACGTCAGTTCAAGCAGTAACAGAATGATCGCCGCGATGGCAGGAACGCCCAGGCACACCCGGAAATCGAGAGGGCGCGAGGCGGGGTGGGCAGTGGTCGACACCATGGCAAATCCTTAATCAGTGAAATGTTCTGAAGAGCGCAGCCGCGCGGAGTCTGGGCCTTTTCCTGTCGTCAGCCTGTGAACCGATAGTGAAAAAGTCGTTAAGCCCGTAACAGGGTCGTGTCCAGGATTCAACTGCACGCAGTTCTGGCCCTGAGCCCCACTTGGCCTTAAGCTGCGCGGGCCAAGATGGCCGTTACTGTGTACGGAGGAGATACCCATGAGAATTCTATTGGTTGAAGACAACCGCGATATCCTGGCCAACCTGGCCGATTACCTGGGGCTCAAGGGCTATACCGTGGATTGCGCACAGGACGGTCTGTCAGGTCTGCACCTGGCAGCCACCGAGCATTACGACTTGATCGTGCTCGACATCATGTTGCCTGGCATCGACGGCTACACCCTGTGCAAACGCCTGCGCGAAGACGCCCGCCGCGACACGCCGGTGATCATGCTCACCGCTCGCGATCAGCTGGACGACCGGTTGCAGGGTTTCAAGTCCGGCGCCGATGATTACCTGATCAAGCCCTTTGCACTGTCTGAACTGGCGGCGCGCATCGAAGCGGTCATGCGTCGGGCCCAGGGTGGCGGTCGCCGCACCTTGCAGGTCGGTGATCTGAATTACGACCTCGACACCCTGGAAGTGACTCGCGAAGGCCGCCTGCTGAAACTCAACCCGGTAGGCCTGAAGTTACTGGCCGTACTGATGCAAAAAAGTCCTCATGTACTGCGCAGGGAAATTCTCGAGGAGGCGCTGTGGGGCGACGATTGCCCGGACAGCGACAGCCTGCGCAGCCATGTCCACCAATTGCGCCAGGTGATCGACAAGCCGTTCGCCAAGCCGTTGCTGCAAACCGTGCACGGTGTGGGCTATCGTTTGGCCGAGGGCCGTGATGGAGTTTAGGCAGAGCCTTTCGCAACGGATCATCATCGCCTTTGCGCTGATGAGCGCATTGGTGGCAGGGGCCTTCGCCATGGGCATTGTGGCGACGGTGCACCTGGTGGAAGAAAAACTGATTTCGGCAGGTCTGGGCGGCGATCTGCAACGGCTGTTGCTGATGGACAATGTGTCCGATTGGAGCCATCGCCCGGAACCGGACCAGCTGTTCTATTTCAGCGGCGGGCCGGGCGACTTCGAATTGCCCAAGGATTTGCGTCACCTGGACCCGGGTTTTCACGAAGTGTTTCGCGAGCACCTGTCTTACCACGCGATGGTCGAGGTCGTCGACGGCCGGCGTTACGTGCTGTTGCAGGACCAGAGTGATTTCGAAGAGCGTGAACGGGTGTTGTTTGCCGTGGTGCTGGTCGGATTCGTGCTGAGCCTGGCGCTGGCGGTATTTCTCGGCTGGGTGCTGGCGCGCAAGGTTATGGCGCCGGTCGTGCGGCTGGCCCGTCAGGTCCGTCACCGCGACCAACTGTTGGGGCTGGCGCCACCGTTGGCACCGGATTATGCCGCCGATGAGGTGGGGGAGCTGGCCGTGGCCTTCGACGCCACCCTGGGGCGCTTGCGCCAGGCGTTGACCCGAGAGCGGTTGTTCACCAGTGACGTCAGCCATGAACTGCGCACACCTTTGATGGTGCTGGCCAGTTCCTGTGAGCTGCTGCTGGAAAACCCCGGCATTGATCAACGGGGTCGTGCTCAGGTAGAGCGAATCGCCCGTGCCTGCGAAGAGATGCGTGAGCTGGTACAAACCTTCCTGATGCTGGCCCGCGCACAACGTGACGACGCCAGCATGGCGCCGCAACAAACCCTGAGCCAGGTGGCTGACGGGCTGCTCCATCTCTGGCGCGAGCCGATCGAGGCGAAGGGGCTGAGCCTGATCTTCGAACCGGGTGCCCCGGCAACAACCTGTTACAACGCCACCCTTCTGCACGCAGTCATGGGCAACCTGCTGCGTAACGCCCTGCATTACACCGAACACGGATACATCCGTTTGACCCTGACGACGACCGGTTTCGTGGTCGAAGACAGTGGTGTCGGCATTCCCGAAGAGAAACGCGAGGCGATGTTCGAGCCATTCGTGCGGGGCAGCGAGAAGCGCGGCGAGGGCCTGGGGCTGGGTCTATCGCTGGTGCAGCGAATTTGCGAAAACCAGGGTTGGAACGTCAGTCTGACGAATATGGAACCCAACGGCTGCCGTTTTCAGGTGGAGTTGTGTCAGAACGAGATTTGATCTGGCTTTTCGCTAGTGGCCCAGAGCCATGCCTGTTGTCATGTAAAACCTCGAAATAATTCGACGTTTTACATGACAATTTTTTCACAAAGGTATGACCTGACGCTCACACACCGCTACCTATGGTGGGTCCATCAGAAGCTCAGGAGACCTGACGATGGACGGCCCGATCAAACTCGACTTTTCCGAAAAATACGACGATCAACACGCTCAACAATACCTGCGCAAGCATCAGAACGGCCTCGCTCGCCGCCTGTCCCATTGGCGTGACGAGCAATTGGCGCGACAGGCGCTCAAACTGGTAGGTGAGCCGGGGCTGGTCCTCGATTTACCCTGTGGTGCGGGGCGTTTCTGGCCACTGCTGGCAGAAAAAACCAATCGCGCCATCATCGGAGCCGACAACTCCGAGTCGATGCTCAAGACGGCCCTGCAGGCGCAACCTGCCGACGTGGTGAAACGGGTACAACCCTTGCACACTTCTGCATTCGAAATCGCCTTGCCCGATAACGCCGTCGACAGCATTTTTTGCATGCGTTTGCTCCACCACATCGGAGAAGCCGAGCATCGACTGACCATTCTGCGTGAATTCGAGCGCGTCACCCGCGACAGCGTGATTCTTTCATTGTGGGTGGACGGCAATTTCAAAGCCTGGAAGCGCAAGCGGCTGGAGAAAACCCGTGGACAGGTAGGTTACCAAAACCGATTTGTGTTACCGGCTGCTACGGTCGAAAAGGAGTTCGAGCAGGCGGGTTTCCGTATTCAGCAACAACTTGATTTTTTACCGCTCTATGCCATGTGGCGAGTTTATGTATTACGCAAGAGGTAACAGATGGCAGTGCAATGTACAGCAGAACCGGAAATCGCTCCCCAGGAGCGCTTCGACTACTTCTGGAATCTGCGCGGCGAATGGGTTGAAGAGCCCAACGTCCGGCGTGGTGGAGAAAGTGGTGTGCAGCGCGTTCAGGGCAGCAATGGACAACTGCTCTACACTAAACGTCAAACAGGGCATATCTATCGAAGCTGGCTGCATCCGTTCGGTCGGCCAACAGTATTGCGCGAACGTGATGCACTGATCGGCCTGAGCCTGATCGACGTTCGAGTCCCTGAGATTGTCTTCTGCGGTGCACAGCGCGATCCCGTGCACAAATGGCGCGCCTTGCTGGTGACCAAGTCGCTGGACGGCTTTGAGGAAATTGAACACTGGTACGCGGGGGGCGGTCGCGAGCGTCACGGTGAGGCGGTACATGACCGCGTGCTCAAGGATCTGGCCGAGAATCTGGCCCGCATGCACAAGGCGCGTTGGCAGCACAGCTGCCTCTACATCAAGCACGTCTTCGTCCGGGTAACCGGTGAGGGCGATGCGGCCAAGGTCGAGGTTGCCTTGATCGACCTGGAGAAGTGCCGGCAGCGGTTGACCGCCCGTCGCGCCGCTGTCCATGACATGAAGCAATTGCGCCGCCACTCGTCGTTCAGCACGACGGACTGGCAGAAACTCATCTACTTTTATGAGACGGCGTTTGGCAGCGCTATCAAAGGGTTATAGCAATGAAACTCGAAATTGCGCGAGGTGTGTTTTTGGTAGGAGCCTTGGCAGTTGCTTCATTGGCACTGGCGGTTTGGGAGCAGCCGCGCCCGCAAGTCCTCAGTTCAATGAACGGGGATGCGCGTTGTCCAATGCCACGGGTTGCGAAGGCAGCCGTGGTCACCCAACCCGATCATGATTTATTGCTGTTCATGTTCGGACTTTCTCAAGGACTGAGGCCGCAGAGTTGAACAGATTGAAGCCCAAATAAAAGGCCTCGCATTTGCGAGGCCTTTTATTTGGGCTT
>DQGF01000394.1:0-1709 GCA_003525045.1 Pseudomonas sp.
ACTGCGTCCGCGCCTGGGCAACCTGCTGGCACAAATGATGGGCCTGCCGACGCCTAAATTCGTCGCCGCGCCCATCGAGCCGATCGTGGTTCCGCCGGTGCCTGCCAACATATGACTGAACGTACCCTTGGCGAATGGCTCGCCTACCTTGAGCAGCTGCACCCTTCGGCCATCGACATGGGCCTGGAGCGCTCGCAGCAGGTAGCGTCCCGCATGGGACTGGGCAAGCCGGCGCCTCGGGTGATTACGGTCACCGGCACCAACGGCAAGGGTTCTACCTGTGCGTTCGTGGCTTCGTTGTTGCGGGCGCAAGGCCTGAAAGTCGGTGTCTACAATTCGCCGCACCTGCTGCGTTACAACGAGCGGGTGCAGGTCAATGGCGTCGAAGCCACTGACGCCGAGCTGTGCCAGGCCTTTGTCGCGGTCGAGGCCGGCCGTGGCGACACTACCCTGACTTATTTCGAAATGGGCACCCTGGCGGCGTTCTGGCTGTTCCAACAGGCCGGCCTCGATGCGGTGGTGCTGGAAGTCGGGCTGGGCGGGCGCCTGGACACGGTCAACGTGGTGGATGCCGACATGGCGCTGGTGACCAGCATCGGCGTCGATCACGCCGATTACCTGGGCGATACCCGTGAATCCGTGGCCTTTGAGAAGGCCGGTATCTTCCGCCAGGGCGCGCCTGCGCTCTGTGGCGATCTGAATCCTCCGCAAACCCTGCTGGACAAGGCGCTCGAACTCAATTGCCCATTTTTCCTGCGTGGCCGTGATTTCGACCTGGGTGTGACCGATCACAACTGGCAATGGCGCGGTCTTGACGCGCAGGGGCGTGTGGTAGAGCTGCGTGATCTGCCGTTGCTCGACTTGCCAATGGAAAACGCCGCATTGGCGTTGCAGGCTTATCTGCTGCTCGATCTGCCTTGGGTGGATGCGCAAATTGCAGCTGCCCTGAAAGCGACGCGGGTGGTCGGGCGTCTCGACCGCCGTCAGTTCGACTGGCAGGGCAAGCGTCTGCATCTGTTGTTGGACGTGGGGCATAACCCCCATGCGGCCGAGTATCTGGCCCGCCGCCTGGCCAGCCGACCACCGGCCGGCAAGCGTCTGGCAGTGTTCGGCTTGCTGGCGGACAAGGATCTGGATGGTGTTGTCGGCGAATTGAATGCTAGTGTCGAGCATTGGGCCGTCGCGCCGCTGGATTCGCCGCGGGCACGACCGGTTGCCGATTTGCGCGCAGCGTTGCAGAACCTTGGCGCTTCGGTAACGTCTTATGACAGTGTGGCCGCCGCCCTCGAAGGGCAGTGTGCACTGGCGACGAGCGACGACGAGATTCTGTTGTTCGGATCATTTTATTGTGTCGCCGAGGCCCTGGAATGGCTGGCCCGGCGCTCCACGGAGGACGCGGTAAATGGCATTGCTGGATAAGGCATACAAACAGCGCATGGTTGGCGCCCTGGTGCTGGTGGCGCTGGCGGTGATTTTTTTGCCGATGCTGTTTTCCCGCCAGGATGAACAGCGTCAGGTGACGGTCCAGGCGCCAGCCGCCCCGCAAGCGTCTGCAGTGCCGCAAGTACAAGTCGAGCCAGTGGTGGTGCCTGAGCCGCAAACCTTGCCGCAAGAACCGGTGCCGAGCGACGATGAAATCGCTCAGCAGGAACAGCCGTCGACGTCGATCGCACCGACTGCGCCAGTGGCGCCGGCCCCTGCCGCCAAAC
>DQGF01000394.1:1982-4041 GCA_003525045.1 Pseudomonas sp.
CCCTGCGCCAGTGGCGCCGGCACCTGCCGCCAAACCGGTCACGCCGGCTCCAGCACCTGTTCCGATGAAAAAGCCGACCACTGCGCCTTCCCAGCCAATCACGGCGGCACCGGGCAAGCCCGATACCACTCAGAGTCGGGTCGATGCCAACGGCCTGTCGGTCAGCTGGTCGGTGCAAGTGGCCAGCCTGGCGAACCGGGCCAGCGCGGAAAGCCTGCAGAAATCCCTGCGCAGCCAGGGCTACAACGCCTATATCCGCACGGCCGACGGCAAGAATCGGGTGTTCGTCGGGCCACTGATCGAGCGCGCGGAAGCCGATCGCCTGCGTGACTTGCTCAGTCGCCAGCAGAACCTCAAGGGCTTTGTGGTGCGTTTTCAGCCTGAACGGGGTTAAAACTATCGCCGCGATTTGAAATGCACTGTTAATCGCAGCTTACCGATAAGCATGGGCTCTGCTAAAATGCGCCGCCTTATCTGTCTGTAGGCTGCACTGTGCCATTTACCTGGGTTGATTGGGCGATCGTTGCAATCGTCGCCATCTCCGCATTGATCAGTCTGAGCCGCGGCTTCGTCAAAGAAGCATTATCGCTGGTGACCTGGATCATCGCAGGAGTCGTCGCCTGGATGTTCGGTGGTGCATTGTCCGAATACCTCGTCGGGTACATCGAAACGCCATCGGCTCGTGTGATCACGGGCTGTGCCATCATGTTTGTCGCCACGCTGATCGTAGGCGCAATGATCAATTATCTTATCGGCGAGTTGGTTCGCGTCACCGGGTTGTCCGGGACCGATCGATTCCTCGGCATGGCCTTCGGCGCCGCGCGTGGCGTGTTGCTGGTGGTCGTGGCGGTCGGGCTGTTGAGCCTGGGGCCGGTACAGCAGGACGAGTGGTGGAAACAATCGCAACTCGTGCCAAAGTTTTTATTGGTCGCAGACTGGTCCAAAAACCTGATCCTCGGGTGGAGCAGTCAGTGGCTTGCCAGCGGTATCAGCGTACCCGCTGAGATACCGTTCAAGGAGCATCTCTTGCCGACGGCCAAAACGCCTCGGTGAGTGGTGTTCAGTTCAGATCCATTAAGTAGGGGTTGCGTCGCATGTGTGGCATCGTCGGTATCGTCGGTAAGTCGAACGTCAATCAGGCGCTGTATGACGCGCTAACCGTCCTCCAGCACCGCGGCCAGGACGCTGCCGGTATCGTGACCAGCCATGATGGCCGGTTATTCCTGCGCAAGGACAATGGCCTGGTGCGTGACGTGTTCCATCAGCGTCACATGCAGCGCCTGGTCGGCCACATGGGCATTGGCCATGTGCGTTACCCGACCGCGGGCAGTTCGACTTCGGCCGAAGCCCAACCGTTTTACGTCAACTCGCCTTACGGCATCACCCTGGCGCACAACGGTAACCTGACCAACGTTGAACAGCTGGCCAAGGAGATTTACGAATCTGACCTGCGCCACGTCAACACCAACTCCGATTCGGAAGTGCTGCTCAACGTGTTCGCACACGAACTGGCCCAGCGCGGCAAGTTGCAGCCAACCGAAGAAGACGTGTTCGCGGCCGTTACCGACGTGCACAACCGTTGCGTCGGCGGTTATGCCGTGGTGGCGATGGTGACCGGTTACGGCATCGTCGGTTTCCGCGATCCGCACGGCATCCGCCCGATCGTCTTCGGCCAGCGTCACACCGACGAAGGCGTCGAATACATGATCGCCTCCGAAAGCGTGTCCCTGGACGTGCTCGGTTTCACCCTGATTCGCGACCTGGCACCGGGCGAAGCGGTCTACATCACTGAAGACGGCAAGCTGCACACCCGTCAGTGCGCGACCAACCCGTCCCTGACCCCGTGCATCTTCGAACACGTCTACCTGGCGCGTCCGGATTCGATCATCGACGGCGTCTCGGTGTACAAGGCCCGTCTGCGCATGGGCGAGAAACTCGCCGACAAGATCCTGCGCGAGCGTCCGGATCACGACATCGACGTGGTCATCCCGATTCCCGACACCAGCCGCACCGCGGCCCTGGAGCTGGCGAACCACCTGGGCGTGAAGTTCCGCGAAGG
>DQGF01000394.1:4375-4502 GCA_003525045.1 Pseudomonas sp.
GGCCGGACCTTCATCATGCCGGGCCAGGCTGCACGGAAAAAATCCGTACGCCAGAAGCTCAACGCCATCGAACTGGAATTCCGCGGCAAGAACGTGATGCTGGTGGACGACTCGATCGTGCGCGGCA
>DQGF01000306.1:0-153 GCA_003525045.1 Pseudomonas sp.
AGAAAGCGCTACTGTAGGACAAACAGCACGTCCGGGGGGCTCCCAAAGCAAACATTTCGACTATGATACCCCGGTGTGCCCAGTTGGCCTGAGCAGCACAGTACTACTGAAAATATATGTTTCTTGGAGATACACCATGTCTAATCGCCAAAC
>DQGF01000306.1:473-4310 GCA_003525045.1 Pseudomonas sp.
TACACCATGTCTAATCGCCAAACCGGCACCGTTAAATGGTTCAACGATGAAAAAGGCTTCGGCTTCATCACTCCTCAAGGTGGCGGTGACGACCTGTTCGTACACTTCAAAGCTATCGAAAGCGACGGTTTCAAAAGCCTGAAAGAAGGCCAGACCGTTTCCTTCGTGGCTGAGAAAGGCCAAAAGGGTATGCAAGCTGCGCAAGTCCGCCCAGAGTAAGTTTCTGGCGCACTAAAAAAACCCCGTCCATGTGACGGGGTTTTTTATGGGCGAAACCAAAGTGAAGCGATCAGCCGCAGTTGACGCGGGTGACTACCCGATTGGCATCGGTGTTCAGATTCAGGCGATCGGAGCGGTACTCCAGCGTCACCATGTCGGTGGGCAAGAGGAACCGTGCATTCTGTGCGCCTGCGCGGGTACGCGCCTGCTCCAGCAGTTCGGGCGAAGCCTGTTTGCCAATGGTGAATTCGGCAGCTTTTGCCTCACAACGGCTGTGCCCCGTGTCAGTGGTCGTGGCAGGGTCTGTTGTCGACTCGGTGGAGGTAGTGCTGCAACCGGCCAGCATGGCAATGGCCAGCAAAGTACCCAATGACGCGAGCTTCCAAGGCATGAAGCCTCCTTTTTTCAATAGTTGAGCTGAGATCGTGCGACCGCCAATCTGGCGTTTGGTTTCGCAGGGACTGCTAGCACCCTGCCCTCGATCATGAAAAGCGGCGAGTTTGCCTGAGCATCTTCGGCTGTCCACCCCGCAATCATGACTGAATATGAACAACGCTCAATAGACATCGATGTAATCGAATGGCGGATTCGGCCAGTTCTGTTTCAGCGCATTGAAGATCTGCATGACCCAGACCTCGTCGCTGGCCGCGACACGCCCGACATAACCGGACCCCTTGGCCCAGGTTTCCAGGCGAAACGATAGCCCGTCGATATCGGTACCACCCACCACGCCGGACGAAATATAGGCGATGCCGCCCTTGGTCACCCGCAACTGCGTGTGCTCATCATCGCTGGCAGAGGCCAGCAGCTGGCGCACGGCTTCAAGGGTCAAGCCGTCAGGAGTGTTCAAATCGATCTGCACAGCACGGTCCTTGAAAATCCATCAAAGGCCAAGTGTCGCATAGCCCTCCTCTCATGCCTAAGTCGGAGTGCCAAACGTCGCGCAAAATGCTTAACTCCACACTCAGACTTTCCCGACTTCACGAGCACCCTCATGACCACCGTAAGCATCGACGCCGACATCAAAGCCAGCTGGCCACAGGGCCATAGCTCCTACAGCCCCGGCAGCCCGGAAGAGTTGGCAATCATCGGGATCGATCTATTGGTCAAGGCGCTGGGAACCGAAGGAGCCCGCTCATTCATCGCGCAGGTTTTCGAGAAGTACCCGGAAAAGTACCTCGGCATCGCGCAGACAGCCAGGAGCTGAAACCCGCAGGCTGGCACCTGCGGGCCTGCAGCTTACTGCAGACGTGCCAGGCGTTCGGTCAGCAGATCAAAGAAGCCCTGGGCATCGCCGCTTTCAACCCAGAAAGCATTCTTCGGTGCCTTCAGGCCGTCATACCAATCGACGATGGTTTGACCGAAGGTCGGGCCTTCGCGGCTATCGACCACCACGTTGACCGCACGCCCGGTAAACAGCTCTGGCTTGAGCAGGTAGGCGATCACCGTAGCGTCATGCACCGGGCCACCCGCAAGGCCGTAGTGCTCCATATCGCCTTTGACGTACTCATTGAGAATATTGCCGACCAACTTGCTGGCATTGTTGCCGATCGCCGCGATCTGCTTCAGGCGCGTCTCGCTGGTGAGAATCTTGTGGGTCACGTCCAGCGGCAGGTAGGTCAGCTTCACGCCACTCTTGAGCACGACTTCAGCCGCCTGCGGGTCGGCGAACAGGTTGAACTCGGCCACCGGCGTCATATTGCCGCCGTTGAAGTGCGCCCCGCCCATGATCACCACTTCCTTGATGCCCTGAACGATTTCAGGCTCCTGGATCAAGGCCAGCGCCAGGTTGGTCTGCGGACCGAGCATGGCGATGGTGATGCTGTGGGGCTTGGCGGTTTTCAGGGTATCGATCAGGTAGTTGATCGCGCTGCCCTGGGCCAGGCCCTCCTTCGGCTCGTGCACGGTGACACCCGACAAGCCTTCCTTGCCATGGATGTTTTCGGCGTAGATCGGCGTGCGCATCAGCGGTTTCGGCGCGCCCGCATACACCGGCACCTCCTCGCGCCCCGCCCACTCGCGGGCCAGCCGCGCATTGCGCGAAGTCTTGTCCAGGCGAACATTGCCGGCGACGGTGGTCAGCGCACGAATGTTCAGTTCTTGCGGCGACGCCAGGGCAAACAGCAAGGCCACCACATCGTCGGCACCCGGATCGGTGTCGATGATCAGGTCGATCTTTTCCGCCGCCTGGGCGCTTGTTGCGGTTATCAGGGACAAAAGCAGCAGACTCCGTAGCAGGTGAGGCAATTTCTGAGCATAGCGGTACATGGTGCACTCCTTGTGCGTGAAAAAAACCAGTTAAAACGTGACCCCGGCCACCAGAATGATGTTGCAGTACGGCTGACACTCGCCGGTGCGCACAATCGCCCGCGCCTGCCGGCTGAGGACTTTGAATTGTTCATGGCTGAGCAGCTCACGCCGACCCAGCGCACCTTCGGCCTCCAGCTCATCCAGCGTCGCCAGTGCCGAGGGCTTCTTGTGCAGAATCTCCTGGGCCAGCACGTGGCTTTCGACCTGCATCTCGCTGAGCACAACCTTTAAGGTGCTGACGAAATCCGGAATGCCGTGGGTCAAGGCCAGGTCAATCAGTTCGACGCCCGGGGGCACCGGCAGACCGGCGTCACCAATCACCACCCTGTCGCCATGGCCCAGGGAGGCGATCAGCCGCGACAAGGCGACGTTGAGCAAAGGAGTCTTTTTCATGGTGCTTTGAACGCCTGTACGTCGGACAAGGTGGGAATCGAAGGCTGCGCGCCGGCACGGGTCACCGACAGCGCCGCAGCGACCTGACCGAAACGGATCGCCTCGGCTTCGCTTTTGCCGGCCGCCAGCGCTGCGGCGAAACCACCGACGAAGGTGTCACCCGCCGCTGTGGTATCGACCGCTTCCACCTTCGGCGCCGGAAAATGTTCGAAGGCTGCGCCATTGGCAAACAGTGAGCCTTGAGCACCAAGGGTGATGATCACTTTGCCAGTGCCCAGGGCGATCAAGCGCGCGGCGGCGGTTTCGGCGGTGCCCAGGGAATCCACTGGCAAACCGCTCAAGGCCGAGGCTTCGCTTTCATTGGGAATCAGGTAATCGATGGCCGTATACCAGTCCGCCGGCAGCGGACGGCTGGCCGGCGCCGGGTTGAGGATCACGGTCTTGCCCAACGCACGGCTGCGCTTGAGCGCATGGCCGACCGTGGCATCCGGCACTTCCAGCTGACAGATGATCACATCCGCCGCCTGCAGCACCGCGTCGAAACGGTCGATGACCTCCGGCGTCAGCGCGCCGTTGGCACCGGCGACAATCACGATCGCGTTCTGACTGTTGTCATCGACCACGATCAACGCCACGCCGCTGGAATCGTCCACCACGCTGACCGCCTGACAATCGATCTGCTCGGCCACCAGCGCCCCGCGCAGCTGTTCGCCATAGGCATCGCTGCCCACGCAACCGACCATCGACACCTGTGCGCCCAGCCTTGCCGCGGCGACCGCCTGATTCGCGCCCTTGCCGCCGCAGACCGTGGCGAACGACTTGCCGATCAGCGTTTCACCGCCACGGGGCAGCCGCGGCGCCCGGGTTACCAGGTCCATGTTCAGGCTGCCTATTACCACTACTTTTGCTGGCATA
>DQGF01000306.1:4666-6132 GCA_003525045.1 Pseudomonas sp.
TTCAGCGATGCTTTCGGTTCAACGGTATTGGGCAAATACACCGGCCAGCGGCGCAGTCGATTCCCGCAGGACAATACTCGGCGTCACGATCCGTTGATCGGTGGCCATGGCCGGTGTGGCGATCCTGCGCAACAGCACTTCAGCGGCCATCTCGCCGAGTCGCAGGATCGACTGGCCCACAGTGGTCAGCGCCGGGTAGACATAGCGGCTCATCTGGATATCGTCGAAGCCGATCACCGACAGCTCGGTCGGTACTCGAATATTGCGCTCGGCGGCGGCTCGCAGCACGCCGATGCCGATCATGTCGTTGCCGGCGAAGATGGCGCTGGGCGGATTCTTGTCCAGCAGGATCGCCGCGGCACTGTAGCCGCCGGTGCTGGTGAAGTCACTTTCCAGCATGCGTGCAGGAGCCACTTCCACACCCGCCTCTTTCAAGGCGCGGCAATAACCGGCCAGACGCATCTGCGCCACGCTGGTACTCGCCGGCCCGCCGATGGTGGCAATGTCGCGATGCCCCAGTTCCAGAAGGTGCCGGGTCGCCAGATAGGCGCCGTATTCGTGATCGATGCGCACCAGGTCCGCGTCGACACCTTCCAGCCCACGGTCGACGATCACCATCGGCGTGCGCACGCCGGCCAGGCCTTCTGCCAGCCCCGCGTCGCCGCCGGCCGACGCCACGATCAAGCCGTCGATGCGTTTTTCCAGGAGCACGCGCAGGTAGCTGCGCTGCTTGTCCGGGTTGTCGTCGGAATTGCAGAGGATCACGCAATAGCCGTTGCGCTCGCAGTAATCCTCGATACCACGGGCCAGTTCGGCGAAGTACGGGTTGAGGCTGTTGGGCACCAACAGGCCGATGGTCGCCGTGGTTTTCGCCTTGAGCGATCGGGCGACGGCGCTGGGCACGTAGTCGAGCGTTTTGATCGCCGCTTCGACCTTGACCCGCACCTCTTCACTGACCGGCCGGGTCTTGTTCACCACGTGGGACACCGTGGTGTAGGAAATTCCCGCCAGCGCCGCCACATCCTTGATTGTTGCCATGACTCAGGTCCGCCGGCTTGCGCGCTGACTGCGATAAGTATCGAGCACCACCGCCACCACGATGACCGCGCCGGTGATGATGCGTTTGGTCGGTTCGGTCGCGCCGATCTGGGCCAGACCGGCGGCCAATACCGAAATGATCAGGACGCCGAAGAAGGTACTGATGACCGAACCACGGCCGCCCATCAGGCTGGTGCCGCCGATCACCACCGCGGCGATCACTTGCAGCTCCAGGCCGGAGCCGGCATTCGGGTCCGCCGCTTCCAGACGGGAAATCTGAAACAGCGCGGCGATACCGGCCAGCAACCCCATCAGGCTGAACACCAGGATCTTGTAGGGTTTTGGATTGATCCCTGCCAGGCGCACCGCCTCTTCGTTGGTGCCGATGCCGATCAGGTAACGACCGAACACGGTACGGGTCAGCACGG
>DQGF01000159.1:0-9589 GCA_003525045.1 Pseudomonas sp.
GCAAGCTTCGCTCCTACAGGGGGCGAAGCAGGTTTTTCGTTGTTGTAGGAGCGAAGCAAGTTCCCTCGTCACAGCAAGCTCCCTCGCCACAAAAGGCCGCATGACCACCCTCGGGTTTTCATGCGGCTTTTTGTTTTGTGCTTGCGGTCAACTCAGGTGATCCACGACACTGTCTGACCTGTGTGAAGCAATTATTTCGTTGTGGAGGCTGCCGTCATGGCCCACGAACTCTATACCCGTACCAACCAGAAGATTTATTTCGCCGGCCTGTCGCTGGAAGCGCTTGCCAAAGCCGAAGAGGGGCGGGCGATGAACTCACTGGCACTGATTCAGGCCGGGCGCGAATCGGCGTTGTTTCACCTGTACGGCGCGTTGCTGGGGTTGTGTCATGAAATCGCCGGTTTCTATCGCTTGCCCCAGGCCAATGCGCCGCGGGCGGAGATGCTGCTGACCCGGGAGGTGCTGGACGCCATCGCCATCCCTGAAATGGCCGAGATGGTCGAACTGGCGCATAACCCGGAAACCTGGCTGGCGAAGTTGCTGGCGGCCCATGCGGCACTGTTTCAGCCGCCACGGGCGCCGCACAAACCCAAGGGCGATGTGACCCAGCCGCTGATCCTGGCCGTTAACCTGGATGAAGAAGAGGCGCCTCAAGAGCTGAGTCGAGATGAGCTGGAGAGCTGGCGTCAGAACCTCAAAGGCCTGGCGATCCGGTTTCGCGAAGGGTTGAACGAGTGCTGAAAAACTGAGTGGTTGGCCGGTGTTCCGTTCAGGGAAGTGTGCTGTCGGAAATTTCTCTGAATGATGACATCCGGTCAAGATCCCGAGCGAAGCCGGGAAGATGCCTATATAATCCCCGCCTTTCGTGGAGAACAGATCTTTATGCCAACGTCTTTTCTAGAAATTGTCGAGTTACCAGACGGCCGTATCGAGCTGCGCAGGGCTGAGGACGAGGGTTCTCTGGTTACTTTGGATTTCTCCGAGGATGCCAAAGCGTTCCTGCAAGGCCAGCACGTGGAAGTCGCCAAGGCGATGTTGAGCGTCGGCGTTCAGATGGCCGGACGCATGGTTGAAGGCGAATTTGAAAAAGATCAGGGGACGCGGGTTCTTCATTGATCCCGTCCGTCGTTTTCTTGCGGATACCTCTACAGATCGGCTTCTCTATCCCTGGAGAAGCCCCGCGCTGTTCAGCGCGCACAGTGTTTATCAGTTAACCCAGTCGAATATTCAGGCTCTGCGCATCCCCGGTCCGGGCGGCGCTGATCAACTGTTGCCGTGAGTGGGTGTTCAGCGGGTTTAGCCAGCTGACGACCGTATGGCTACGGCCCAGGCGCAAGGCTTCGCAGGTCAGTTGCTGGGCGCTCTGGGTGCCGCGCGGGTGCAGCAGCAGGATGCGTTCGCGGTTCAGGCCGGCATCGCGCAACCAGGCCTGGGTCAGGCTGGCGGGCGGGGCGATCAGTGTCAGCCAGCGCGCGTCCTGATCCTCGCTCAATTCCCTGAGGATCGGTGCCAGAAGGTTCAGGCAGCTCCCGGTCGCACCACGCAGTGACAGCTCGCTGAAGACTTCCGGTTCGGCACTCCAGGGCGACTCGATCACGTCTTTCAGGATCGGCGCCAACGGCTGCACCATGAACGCCTCAAACAACTGCAGTTGGGCTTGCTGTGGTGTATGTGGGAACTGCATAAAGCCTCCTTTAGCGGCGAATGACGCCAACACTCAAGCCTTCGATCACCAGATCCTGATCTTTCAGGTTCACTTCGATAGGGGCGAATTCAGGGTTTTCGGCCATCAGCCAGACTTTGCTGCCATCGCGCTTGAAGCGCTTGACGGTCACTTCGTCGCCGATCCGCGCGACCACGATCTGGCCGTTGCGGGCTTCACGGGTGGTATGGACGGCCAGCAGGTCGCCGTCGAAAATGCCCACGTCTTTCATGCTCATGCCATGGACCCGCAGCAGATAGTCGGCGCGAGGATGGAAGAAGGTCGGGTTGATGTTGCAGGATTCTTCGATGTGCTGCTGGGCAAGGATCGGAGCACCGGCCGCCACACGCCCGATGATCGGCAGGGTGGATTCGTCGGCCTTGGCTTCGAAGCCGGGGATACGAATGCCGCGGGAGGCGCCCGGGGTCATCTCGATCGCACCCTTGCGGGCCAGCGCCTTGAGGTGTTCTTCCGCCGCGTTGGGAGACTTGAAACCCAGTTCCTGAGCGATTTCCGCGCGGGTTGGGGGGTAGCCGTTGTCTTCCAGGCAGCGTTTGATGAAGGCCAGAATCTCGGCTTGGCGTGGCGTCAGTTTTAGCATATTGATCGCTCTGTCTTTTTATACAGTGACTGGGATTATATACAGTAGAACAGTCTTGGCAATGCTCCTTTTTTTGCCGGCCGCCAGACGGTCGATCAAGCGGCTGATTAAAGCTGCGCCGTTGTATGCTTAAATAGCTGACCGACCGTTCCCGAAACGAACCGCCAGACTTGACAAGGCCTGGTCTGAAACGTATGTTTCAAACAAGTGTTTGTCAGGCGGAGTAGCCATGGCCCAGTCGGAAACCGTTGAACGCATTCTCGATGCTGCCGAGCAGTTGTTCGCGGAAAAAGGTTTCGCCGAAACCTCGTTGCGTCTGATCACCAGCAAGGCCGGGGTCAATCTGGCGGCGGTGAACTATCACTTCGGCTCGAAGAAGGCACTGATCCAGGCCGTCTTCTCGCGCTTTCTCGGGCCGTTCTGCGTCAGCCTCGACAAAGAGCTGGAGCGGCGTCAGGCCAAGCCGGAGAACAAGCCGACCCTCGAAGAGCTGCTGGAAATCCTTGTCGAGCAAGCCCTCGTCGTACAGCCACGCAGCGGCAACGATCTGTCCATTTTCATGCGCTTGCTGGGTCTGGCCTTCAGTCAGAGCCAGGGGCACTTGCGGCGTTATCTGGAAGACATGTACGGCAAGGTGTTTCGCCGCTACATGATGCTGGTCAACGAGGCCGCCCCGCGTATTCCACCGATCGAACTGTTCTGGCGCGTGCATTTCATGCTCGGCGCCGCGGCATTCAGCATGTCGGGGATCAAGGCCTTGCGCGCGATTGCCGAGACCGACTTCGGCGTCAACACCTCCATCGAACAGGTCATGCGCCTGATGGTGCCGTTCCTGGCGGCTGGCATGCGTGCCGAAACCGGTGTGACCGACACGGCCATGGCCACCGCGCAGCTGCGTCCGCGCAACAAATCGACACCGGTTGCCGCCAAGGTTTAACCGCACACGGGTGGGCGCGGCAGCTGACATCCGCTAAGCTAGCCGCCCATGCCGACTCTCGTTCTGAACCTGCTCCCCATTGATATCGCGGACCGGCCGGGCACCGCCCCAGGCGGCGAATGCGTGCGAGCCGGGTTTATCGTTATCAAGGAATCTCTATGACTGCTGGCCTGCAAGGCTCGTTGATGGTGGACGTCGCTGGTACCTGGCTGACGGCCGAAGATCGCCAATTGTTGCGTCAGCCCGAAGTGGGCGGCCTGATCATTTTCGCCCGCAACATCGAACACCCGCGTCAGGTGCGTGAATTGAGCGCGGCGATCCGCGCCATTCGTCCCGACCTGCTGCTGGCGGTGGACCAGGAGGGCGGCCGGGTCCAGCGTCTGCGTCAGGGCTTCGTGCGCCTGCCGGCGATGCGTGCCATCGCCGACAACCCGAATGCCGAGTACCTGGCCGAGCAGTGCGGCTGGATCATGGCCACTGAAGTGCTGGCGGTGGGTCTCGACCTGAGCTTCGCCCCGGTGCTGGATCTGGATCACCAGCGCAGCGCCGTCGTCGGCACGCGTTCGTTCGAAGGCGATCCGGAGCGCGCGGCCTTGCTGGCCGGCGCCTTCATCCGTGGCATGAACAGCGCCGGCATGGCCGCCACCGGCAAACACTTCCCCGGTCACGGCTGGGCCGAGGCCGATTCCCACGTTGCCATCCCCAACGATGAACGCAGCCTCGACGAAATACGCGCCAATGATCTGGTGCCGTTCGCTCGCTTGAGCAAGCAACTGGCCGCCGTCATGCCGGCCCACGTTATTTACCCGCAAGTCGATTCCCAGCCTGCCGGCTTTTCCCGCCGCTGGCTGCAGGACATCCTGCGCGGCGAGTTGCAATTCGACGGTGTTATCTTCAGCGACGACCTGTCGATGGCGGGTGCCCATGTGGTCGGCGATGCCGCCAGTCGTATCGAAGCGGCGCTGACGGCCGGTTGCGACATGGGCCTGGTGTGCAATGACCGCGCCGCCGCCGAGCTCGCGCTGAGCGCCGCCCAGCGCTTGAAGATCAAGCCGTCGCAACGCATTTCGCGAATGCGCGGCCAGTCCTTCGCCAACACTGAATATCGCCAGGACCCGCGCTGGCTGGCAGCCGTCGGTGCGCTCAAAGAAGCTCAACTGATTGATTGAGGACTTTTCGTTATGACGGTGTACGCGATTATCGGTGGCAGCGGCCTGACTCAGCTCGAAGGCTTGAACATTCGCCAGTCACTGGCGGTGGATACGCCCTACGGCGCGCCGTCGGCCGAGGTGCAGATCGGTGAGTACGCTGGCAAGGAAGTGCTGTTCCTCGCGCGTCACGGTCATCCGCACCGTTTGCCGCCACATCGGGTGAACTATCGCGCCAACCTCTGGGCGTTGAAGCAGGCCGGTGCCGAGGCGATTCTCGCGGTCAACGCCGTGGGCGGGATTCATCCCGTGATGGACAGCGGATTTTTGTGCGTACCGCATCAGTTGATCGACTACACCAGCGGTCGTGAACACACCTATTTCGCCGATAATCTCGAACAGGTCACCCACATCGATTTCAGCTACCCCTACAGCGAAACCCTGCGTCAGCGGCTAATCGCGGCATTGGTGGCTGAAAACGTTGGGTTTGCCAGTCAGGGTGTGTACGCCTGCACCCAGGGGCCAAGGCTGGAAACCGCCGCTGAAATCGAGAGGCTGGAGCGCGACGGTTGCGACATCGTCGGCATGACCGGCATGCCGGAAGCGGCATTGGCCCGTGAGCTGGAACTGGATTACGCCTGCCTGGCGCTGGTGGTGAACCCGGCGGCGGGCAAGTCGACGGCGGTGATCAGCATGGTTGAGATCGAGCAGGCGTTGCGTGACGGGATGGGGAAGGTGACGTCGACATTGGCGCGCGTGCTAAAAGCTTGAGTCTTTATGCTGGCGATCTTCATTCATTTTCAGAAGCGTTGATTTCATGCTGACAATCATCGAGCAACTTCATGAGCTGCCATGGGCGGAAGAATTCAGTCATCGCGCTCTGGATAAAGCTCGCAGATACGCTGTAGAAAATCGGGTGCAGATCCAGGAAATGGAGGACGCCCTCGTTCTCGCAACCTGCAAAGGTTCCCAAGGAAATATCTACGAGCAAACCATTGAACTCGTTGAAGACGTTAATGGTGAGTTTGACCTGATTTGCAGCTGCTCGTGTCCAATGGTGATCAATTGCAAGCACTGCGCAACCGTGCTCTATAACTTGCAGGAGCTCCCTTCGGACTCGTTCAAAAGTACTGCCCCTGTTCAGCTGAATCGCGACCTGGAGCGCTGGCTCAACGATATTCCGGCCGAGGTTCCGGATCGCCAAGGGGTTGTGCAGAGCACCGGTACCTGCTGGGTGTACAAGCTCAAGGCAACGTCGACTGCAGGCAAATGGTTGCTGGAAATTCATAAGGCCCGTCAACTCAAGGATGGCCGCTTGCAGGACATCAAACCGGTGTTCTCGGTGTCGGACGCATTGATGCGAGAGCCTGGCTATCTGTCCGAGCTCGATCTGCGAATTGCCAGATTGTTGGTTGCAATCCACTCCTATCATTCGTTTTACAGCGGGTACTCCCTGCAAGGCAGTAGCGGGGCGGAAATCCTGCAATTGGCGTTGAAAACTTCGCGGCTGTTTCTCGACTTTGAACCATTGCGGCCCCTGGCGTCTGGAATGAGCAGATCTGCGCAATTTGCCTGGGTCGAGCACGCCAGCGGCAGCTTCCGTCCTCAATGGCGTAGCGACGCAACGCCTGAGGAAACGTTCCTGGCGCTGGAGCCTTTGTACTACTTGGATCGCGAACGGATGGAAGTCGGGCCGCTGCTCAATGAGCTCGACGAAAAACTCGCCTGCCACTTGTCGTTGGCCCCTGACATCCCGGCACGCCAAGCCATGCAGTTCAGTCATCGGATAAGCGCGGCAACTCGAGTCGTGCCTCCACCCTGTGCTTTGACCGAGCGGGTTATCGATGACATTGAACCCAAAGCCTTTCTGACACTTGCAAGTCATTTGCAAAGAAATCGACGTTGGCAATACGAACACGAGCATCGCGCTGCGTTGGCATTTACCTACAACGGCCGTTTGGCGGCAGACAAAAAATCCACTGAGCTATTGATACTGTCCGGCAGCGAGACTCAGCGCATTCAACGCAAGCCAGCGGCCGAAAAAGTCTTGCGTCAAGCCTTGCAAAAACAAGGTTTCAAAAAAACTACCCGTAAAAGTGATGCGTTACCCGACAGCGCAGGTGAAATGTTCGATTTGCCGGATGATTCGGCGTGGCTGACTTTTGTGCAGTTTGGTTTGCCGGCACTTAGAGAGGCCAATTGGCAGATCTATATCAACGACGGTTTTCATTTCAATGTGCAGCCGGTAGAAGAATGGTATGCCGACGTCGAGGAATCTGCGGGACGTGAGTGGTTCGATTTGCAGTTGGGCATCGTGGTCAATGGCGAGCGCCACAGTCTGCTGCCCATCCTGCTGCAACTGATGCGCAGACAGCCGCAACTGTTGAACCCGGCAGAACTGGCCTTGCGTGACGATGACGATCAGGTGCTGGTCGACCTCAGCAGTGGGCAGTCGGGTGCGCAGCCGGGCATCAAAGTTGCGCTCTCCCTGGGGCGGGTCAAGCCATTGATGGCTACGCTCGGCGAATTGTATTGGGGTGTGAACAGCGGTAACTCGTTGCGCTTGAACGCCCCTGATGCAGCGCGCTTGAGTGAGCTGGAAGGACTGCCGCTGGTCTGGCAGGGCGGCGAACGCTTGCGCGGTTTCGCAAAACGCCTGCGCGAGTCTACTCAGCAAAACGTAGCTGCTCCGGAAGGCCTCAACGCCACACTGCGGCCTTATCAGCTTGAAGGTCTGAACTGGATGCAAACCCTTCGTGAGCTGGAGGTCGGCGGTATCCTCGGCGACGACATGGGCCTGGGCAAGACCCTGCAAACCCTCGCTCATCTGCTGTTGGAAAAGCAGATGGGTCGACTCGATCTGCCCGCACTTGCGGTGATGCCGACCAGCCTCATTCCCAATTGGCTCGACGAAGCGGCGCGCTTCACTCCGCAGTTGAAAGTCTTGGCACTTCATGGTGCCACTCGGCAAAAGGACTTTATCAATCTTGCCGAATACGATCTGGTGCTGACCACCTATGCGTTGCTGCCGCGTGATCTTGAGGTTTTGCAACCACAGGCCTGGAGCGTGCTGATTCTCGATGAAGCGCAGAACATCAAAAATCCGCTGAGCAAGGCCGCTCAAGCTGCCCGGGATCTGCAAGCCCGGCAGCGTTTGTGCCTGTCCGGCACGCCGTTGGAAAATCACCTCGGCGAGTTGTGGTCACTGTTTCACTTCCTGCTGCCCGGCTGGCTTGGCGACAGTAAAACCTTCAATCGCGATTACCGCACTCCGATCGAGAAATACGGTAATAGTGAACGGATGCAGCACCTGACGGCTCGGATAAAACCCTTTCTGCTACGGCGCAAGAAAGAGCAAGTCGCCACCGAGTTGCCGCCGAAAACCGAGATTGTGCATTGGGTTGAACTCAGCGATGGGCAGCGGGATGTGTATGAAACCGTGCGCGTGGCGATGGACAAGAAGGTGCGTGACGAAATTGCCCGCAGTGGCGTTGGGCGCAGTCAAATCATCATCCTCGACGCGTTGCTCAAGTTGCGTCAGGTGTGCTGCGATCTGCGGCTGATCAAAATACCCCTGACGGCGAAAGCACTTCGTGCGGGCAGCGGCAAGTTGATCGGCCTGATGGAGATGCTCGAAGAGTTGCTCAGCGAAGGCCGCAAGATTTTGCTGTTCTCGCAGTTCACTTCGATGCTGGCGTTGATCGAGGAAGAATTGCAGCAGCGGGGTATTGGCTATTCGTTATTGACCGGCGAAACAACTGATCGGCGCGCGCCGGTCAAAGACTTCCAGGACGGCAAAGTGCCGTTATTCCTGATCAGCCTCAAGGCCGGCGGGACAGGGCTGAACCTGACAGCGGCAGACACGGTTATCCATTTCGATCCTTGGTGGAATCCTGCTGTTGAAAACCAGGCCACTGATCGTGCTTACAGGATCGGTCAGGATAAACCGGTGTTCGTCTACAAGATGATTGCACGCGGCACGGTGGAAGAAAAAATACAGGCATTGCAGCAGGAAAAGGCAGCCTTGGCCGGGGCGGTGCTTGAAGGTGGAACGACCGGCGGGTGGAAACTTGAACAGAGTGATATTGAGGCGCTGTTTGCACCGTTGCCGGATGCCGAGTCCTGATATCCGGTCTCTTCAGGAAGTCCGAGGTGACCCCTTCGCGAGCAAGCCCGCTCCCACAGTGAATGGGTGTTGCCCACATTATTTGTGATCGACACAAAACCCTGTGGGAGCGAGCCTGCTCGCGAAGGCGGCCTACTAGGCGCCGCCGATCTCAGCCCTTTTCAAGCTTATCCGGCAACGGCGCAAACAACGCTTCAATATCATCACTCTGCAACTTCCAGTCCCCGGCCTTGCGCCCATCCAGCACACCGGCCGCCAGGTCGGATTTTTCTTTCTGCAGATGCTGAATCTTCTCTTCCACCGTGCCCCGGGCGATCAGCTTGTAGACGAATACCGGTTTCTCCTGACCGATGCGATAGGCGCGGTCGGTTGCCTGGTTTTCCGTCGCCGGGTTCCACCATGGGTCGTAGTGGATCACGGTGTCCGCTTCGGTCAGGTTCAAGCCGACGCCGCCGGCCTTCAGGCTGATCAGAAAGATCTGACGCTTGCCGCTCTGGAAGTCCTTCACCGGTGTGCGCCGGTCGCGGGTCTGGCCGGTCAGCAGGGCATAATCGACACCGCGTTTGATCAGTTCCTCTTCGATCAGCGACAGCATTGAAGTGAACTGCGAAAACAACAAAACCCGCCGCCCTTCCTCGAACAACTCCTCGAGCATTTCCATCAGGCTATCGAGCTTGCCCGAGGTGCTGCCGCGAGAGGGCAGGGTGGCGTCGTTGACCAGGCGCAAATCACAGCACACCTGGCGCAGCTTCAGCAGCGCCTCGAGAATGATGATCTGACTGCGGGCCACGCCCTTGCGGGTGATTTCGTCGCGGACTTTCTTATCCATCGCCAGGCGCATGGTTTCGTACACATCGCGCTGGGCTTCGTTGAGCTCGACCCAATGGATGATCTCCGTTTTCGGCGGCAACTCGGTGGCCACCTGTTCCTTGGTCCGGCGCAACAGGAAGGGTTTGATCCGGCCGTTGAGGTGTTGCAGTCGTATTTCACTGCCGCGCTTTTCAATCGGCACGCGGTAGTCGCGGTTGAAGCTTTTCACATCGCCGAGCCAGCCCGGCAGCAGGAAGTGAAACAG
>DQGF01000159.1:9878-10104 GCA_003525045.1 Pseudomonas sp.
CCCGGCAGCAGGAAGTGAAACAGCGACCACAGCTCGCCCAAATGATTTTCCAGTGGCGTGCCACTCAGGCACAGGCGCTGGCGCGCATTCAGCTCGCGCGCGGCCTGGGCGGCCTTGCTGTTGGGGTTCTTGATGTATTGCGCCTCATCCAGAACCAACACGTGCAATGGCTGCGCCGCCAGACGTTCGACGTCCTTGGGCAACAACGCATAGGTGGTCAGGATCA
>DQGF01000159.1:10342-13819 GCA_003525045.1 Pseudomonas sp.
CCAGCACCAGCACGTGCAACGGCTGCGCCGCCAGCCGTTCGACGTCCTTGGGCAGCAGCGCATAGGTGGTCAGGATCAGGTCGTAATCGGCCAGATGGTCGAAATGCTTTTTGCGACTGGCACCGTACAGCGCCAGTACCTTGAGTTGTGGCGTGAAGTGCGCCGCTTCATCGAGCCAGTTGGGGATCAGGCTGGTGGGCATCACCACCATGCATGGCCGATCGAGGCGCCCGGCGTTTTTCTCGCTGAGAATGTGCGCCAGGGTCTGTAGGGTTTTGCCCAGCCCCATGTCGTCCGCGAGAATCCCGCCGACTTCCAGTTGGCGCAACGACTGCATCCAGCTCAGGCCTTCCAGCTGATAGGGACGCAAGGTGGCGTTGAGGTCTTCGGGTGCGGTCGCGGTGTGATCCTTGATGTCCCGCAGGCGCTGGGCAAAGGTGCGGATTTGTTCGCCACCCTCCCAGAGCAGCGGCAGGTCTTCCAGCGGATTCAGGCGCGTGGCATCGGCCTTGCTCAGGCGCAGGGTAGTTTCGCCGGGCTCTTGCAGATAGAACTCGCCGAGGGTCGCCAGCACCGGTTTCAAACGGCCGAAGGGCAGGGCGACTTGCAATGGACCGTACTCGGAGTTCGGGCGATTGGGGATGTTCACCAGGATCAACTCGTCGTCGCGCCGTCGCGCCAGGCGCTCCGGGTTGAGGATCTCGGTGTGGGAGCGCATCAGGTTTAACAGGATCGGCAATAGGCTCAGCCGCTCACCGTTAACGATGATTCCCAGCTCCAGGTCGAACCAGTCACGTTCAGGTGCCTGTTCGACCGTGGCGTACCAGTCGTCCACCGCGGTCAGGTCGAAACCGAAGTCCTCGTCGATCTGCAACTCCCAGCCCTGGGTGCGCAGCTTCGGCAGTTCATTGAGGGTGAAGGTCAGCCAGGCGCTGTCGTTGACCATCTCGAACAGTTCGCCGGCGCTTTCCGGCAAGGCCTTGCTTTGTCGGGTGGCGACCTTGAAGCCGAGGATTCGCAACTGTTCCCGGTAGGACTGTTCGATTTGGGGGTGACGTTTTATCCGCAGTGTCTGGGTTTCCTGGCGAATCAGCACATCGGCGTTCTTCTGCCCACTGACGTATTCATCCAGATAGCCGAAAGACAGGGCGGCGCGATGCTGGATGTAGCGTTGCATCTTGCCATTGCGCGGTTCGAAGGCGCTGAACTCGACGCTCGCCAGCCACAGGCGCGGCACCGGTTGCACGTTGTCCACCAGCACCTGCGGCGCTTTCGGGCTACGGTTTTCCAGCACGGCCTGAAGTTTTTCCAGCAGCTCGGCGTCTTTGGCCGCGGCCGGGTAGGCGAGGGTTTCCTGCACTTGCAGCAGCACCGCCGCGCAATGTTTGCAGTTGCTGTGGACCGGGCACGAGCAATTGGCGTCGATCATCAGCAACGTGCCTTTGGCCGACTCGCGCAGGCGAATGGTCTGACGGTACACGTTACCGCCAGAGCCTTCGCAGGCGGCGATGATCGTAGCGTCGCCGGCCTCGACTATCCTGACGCGATTCTCCAGTGCGTAGCGGCGGCCACGCTCCAGGCTCTGTTCCTTGAATCGGCTGACCCAGGAAGGTGCCAGGGGTTTGCTCAGGGTCGGGGACATAGGAACATCAATCAGTCCGGAACTTCATCAGGGACTGGCCGAGGCGCAGGTGCGGTCAGCGAGGTGATCTTGATCAGCAGGCCGAGGTGGCCGTTGTCGAGGAAGTTCAGCTGGCCGTTCTTGGTGTGGCTTTCCTGCTTCAGGCGTTCGCTGGCGGTGACCAGGCCGTTGGCGTCGATCTGGTTGACCCAGAAGTCCGCGTCGACGTCGGTAAAGCGTCCCAGTTTCAGGCTCAGCGTGCCCTCGATCGGGAACTGGCCGAACTGCTCCGTACCCTCGCTGATCGCGACTTTGGTGGCTTCTTCACCGAGGTTCTGCTGCCAGGCCTTGTGCAGCAGCACCGAGTATTCGTTGCTGGCGGTGAGCTTTTCCACTTCAGGATTGAGGCTCGGCGTGCGAAAGCTGTCAGGGCTGATGGGCTGGGCGCCGGCAGCCCAGTCTTCCGGCGCGGCGCGACTGACAATGGCGGGCACCGCGTTTTGCCGCACCAGAATCATTTCGACCTGATACAGATCATCGGCAAATGCCGTAGGGACGAGCAGCGACATCAAAAGCGTCATCAACAAGGTCAGTGTGCGAAACAGGCGCATGCGGCGTCCTTCAAGCAGTTTTCGGAATGAGGTGCTCGAACAGCGCCTCTACAATATTAAAGCGCTCTTCCGGGCGCTCCATCGGCACCTGGAATTTAAACATC
Source organism: Pseudomonas sp. (assembly GCA_003525045.1). Classification (GTDB taxonomy): domain Bacteria; phylum Pseudomonadota; class Gammaproteobacteria; order Pseudomonadales; family Pseudomonadaceae; genus Aquipseudomonas. Next base: position 12,679 of record DQGF01000159.1, read on the forward strand.
GTCGCGCCTTCGAATTTGTAGCGTTTGGGCTGGCTCTGGATCAGTTTGATCAGCGTCAGCGGGTCGACCGGGGTTTGCGTGGCGAACTCGATCCGACCGCCTTGCGGGCCGCCGTCGACTTTCTTGATGCCCAGCAACTCGGCCTGCAACTTCAGTGCGGTGATGCGCATCAGGTTCTTGGTCGGCTCCGGCAACAGGCCGAAACGGTCGATCATCTCCACTTGCAGGTCCTTCAGGCCTTCCTCATCGGTGGCCGAGGCAATGCGTTTGTAGAGAATCAGTCGCGCGTGCACGTCCGGCAGATAGTCTTCGGGAATCAACGCCGGTACCCGCAGATTGACTTCCGGACCGCCGCCGAGCGGTTGATCGAGGTTCGGTTGTTCGCCCTTGCGGATCGACTTCACCGCGCGTTCGAGCATTTCCATGTACAGGGTGAAGCCGACGGCCTGGATCTGCCCGCTCTGCCCGTCGCCGAGCAATTCGCCGGCGCCACGGATTTCCAGGTCGTTGGTGGCGAGTACGAAGCCCGCGCCGAGGTCCTGGGTATTGGCGATCGCTTCCAGGCGCTTTTCCGCGTCCGGAGTAATTTGCTGGCGCGGCGGTGTCAGCAGGTAAGCGTAGGCCTGGTGGTGACTGCGACCGACCCGGCCGCGCAGTTGGTGCAGCTGTGCCAGGCCGAATTTGTCGGCCCGCGCGATGATGATGGTGTTGGCGCTCGGCACGTCGATGCCGGTCTCGATGATGGTCGAGGCGATCAGCACGTTGAAGCGCTTGTGATAGAAGTCGCTCATCACCTGTTCGAGATCACGTTCGCGCATCTGTCCGTGGCCGATGCCGATCCGCGCTTCCGGGACCAGTTCGGCGAGGTCGGCGGCGCATTTCTCGATGGTCTTCACGTCGTTGTGCAGGTAGTAGACCTGACCGCCACGCAGCAACTCACGGAGCAGGGCCTCTTTGACCGTGCTCTTGTTCTGCTCCATGACGAAGGTCCGCACCGACAGGCGACGGGCCGGCGGCGTGGCGATGATCGACAGGTCGCGCATGCCCGACACCGCCATGTTCAGCGTGCGCGGAATCGGCGTCGCCGTCATCGTGAGGACATCGACGCGCTTGCGCATCTGCTTGATGCGCTCCTTGTGCG
>DQGF01000305.1:0-13152 GCA_003525045.1 Pseudomonas sp.
GAGTCTCGTTTCCCGCTCCAAATTCACAAAAACGCCGCTCATCGAGCGGCGTTTTTGTTTGCGCGCGATTTGTTCCGCACAATATATGGCCCGCCAGTCACCTGCGCGGGCCTTTTGCACGTTCGGCGTTTTTACATCGACAGAATCAAACGCCCGGCGAACAAAATCAGAATCACCCCCATCGTCCGCTCGAACCAGTGCCCCATGCGCATGAACAGCAATCGCACTCGGGCGCTGGAAAAAAACAGGGCGACGATGACAAACCACAGGGCATTCACGAAGCACATCCAGACGCCATAAAGCGCTTGAATCTGTAGAGGTGTCGTGGCGCTGATAAGGGTGCTGAAGATTGCCAGGAAAAACAACGTGGCCTTGGGATTGGTGGCGTTGGTCAGGAAACCTGTGGTGAACGCCTTCAACAGCGTTTGCTCGATCACCGGTTGGTCTGCACCTTTGTCGCCTTCCAGCACGGTTTTGGGTTTGCTGCGCACCAGGCTGACGCCGAGGTAAAGAATGTAGGCGCCGCCCACCACCTTGGCCACCGTCATTAGCCAGGGCGTGGTGTGCATCAATGCGCCGACGCCGAGCAGGGTGTAAAGCACATGCACGGAAATGCCCGCACCGATGCCCAGCGCCGTGCAGATCCCGACTAATCGACCGAAACGCACACTTTGACGGATGGTGACCGCGAAGTCCGGTCCGGGTGCGACCACGGCCAGGAAGTGAATAGTCGCCAGCGCCAGAAACTCGCCCAGGTAATTCGAAAGCATCTCAACTCCAGAAGGTAAGGGGTGCAGCATTGCCGCGATAGCCGACAAAGAAAGAAAGGCTCAAGCGCGGGTCGGCCACACCCGGAGTCACCGAGTGCATGCAGCGCGAGTTGAACATGATGAAGTCACCGGGCTCAGGACGAATCTCCAGGGTCGGAACGCCGAGCACGGCAGGGTCAATGCCGTAGCTGTCGCCACGCATTTCGTCGAATTGGTCCGGAGAAATATCGTCGTCCCACATCTGCAATGCGCCACCTTCGGCGGGCATGTTCAGGTAAACGTTGCAGGCGAACTGCGCTTCCAGGCTTCTGGCCTGGTAACTGTCCGGGGCGTCCTTGGCGAAAATGTCGTGGTGGGCGAGAAAGCACACGCCAGGTTTCACTACCCGGGACAGCCCTACATACATTTTTCGGCCGTAGAGATTCTCCAGATGCGCACCCGCCGGCCAGGATTCGTCGAGCATGCAACGTAGGGTATCGACCGGGGATGAGTAGGGCGCACAGCGGTTGCGCAATTCCGCTATGTTGCGGGTGGCGCGCGCGAAATAGTCCTCGATCAGCAGCGGCTGGTTTTCCGCTTCATAAAACGCCATGCCGATGCGACCGATGCTCGGTGCGTTGATATAGCCTTCGAAGCCGGGGGCGAGGATTTTGTCGCCAATCTGAATCGCCAGCGGTCGGGGCAGCAAGCCTTTGACGCGGATGGCGAGGACTTCTTCGTTGGCCAGTTTTTTTATGCACGTCTCATCGAGACGCTCGACGTCAAGCATCATGGTTAAGGTCCATCTATCAGAGAGTCAAAGGAACCCGCGGATGCGGGCTCCCCCGGCGTCAGGCGATGGCCGGGCTCGGCATCGCCAAAATGCTCAGTTCACGTCGTAGTGAACTGACAGCGTTCCTTTCTTCTGCAAAACGGAAGTGATCGAGACCGTGCCCAAATCCTTCAGGCTACGTACATGGGTGCCGCCGCAACCGTAGGCGGGCAACTCACCAAAACCGATTTCCCGGGCGCCTTCGCGTAATGACGTCAGGCGCGGCAAGTTATAGGCGATCCACTGCTCGATGCCGTGCTGAAGAGTCTGGGCATCAACGTCTTGTGCTGAATCCTCCGGCTTGAACTGCACGCGTCCTTCGCCCGGCCAGTGATGCGCCTTGATCGGCATCCAGCCCATGGCCTGAACAAAGTGACCGATCAGATGGCCGGCTGAGTGCATGCGCGTGTTGAACTGGCGACGTTGTTCGTCGACCCGAATCTGGGTCATGCCCGGTTTTACCGGGCGGTCGACGAAATGGATGATCCGGCCCGGATCCTGAACCACGCGCAGTACTTGGCTTTCACCGATCCAGCCGGTGTCGAAGGGTTGCCCGCCGCCCTGAGGATGAAACAGCGTGGCGCGCAGTACCACGGCAAATTCGTTTTCGCAGGGTGTGCAATCCAGGACTTCTACGTTGGCCTTGAGATCATCACTATGGAAAAAGAGGCGAAGCGTCATAGTCCATGACCTTATTAAAATTTCTATTTTTTATTATATGGAGAGCGCAATTGCGTGATAATCCGTTCAAACATCAAAGGACTGTTGCGCTGTGAACATAAATCTTCCACTGCCGCTGCTCGGTGAAATGGCGATTTTCGTCAAGGTTGTCGAGACCGGAAGTTTCTCCGAGGCGGCTCGCCAGCTGGGTTCTTCGCCCTCGGCGGTCAGTCGCAGTATCTCGCGTCTGGAGAAGGCACTCGCCACCCGGTTGCTGCAACGAACCACCCGTAAACTGCGCCTGAGCGACGGTGGCGAGGAAGTGTTCAAGCGCTGCCAGGAAATGGTCAGCGCGGCCAAGTCGGTGATGGAAATCAGTGGCCAGTTCACCCACGAAGCGGAAGGACTGGTGCGCGTCAGCGTGCCAAAAGCGGTAGGGCGGTTCGTGATTCATCCGCATATGCCGGAATTTTTGCGGCGTTATCCCAAAGTCGATGTGGAGTTGTTGCTCGAGGACCGTCAGGTGGACTTGATCGACGACAATGTCGACCTGGCAATTCGTATTACCGATCGGCCACCCGCCGGACTGGTGGGACGGCAACTGTTGACCATCGACCATTTGCTCTGCGCAACGCCGCAGTATCTGGCCGAACACGGCACGCCGCCCCATCCTCATGACTTGCTCAATCACAGTTGCATCTACCTGGGCGAAACCCCAAGCGATGCGCGGTGGAAATTCAAGAAAGGCAGCAAAGCCGTGACTGTCGGCGTGCGTGGACGTTATGCGGCCAATCACACCGGTGTGCGCTTGGGCGCAGTGCTGCAACACATCGGGATCGGCAGCCTGCCGTACTTCACCGCACGTTATGCGCTGGAGCAGGGGCTGATCGTGCAGGTGTTGCCGGACTGGACTTTTCTGGCGTCCTACCACGGTGGGGCCTGGCTACTGCATTCGCCGACCCGTTATCTGCCGCCCAAGCTTCGGGTATTGATCGATTATCTGGTGGAGTGCCTGGAGAAGGAGCCGACCTTGAGCAAGCCGGGCAAGCCGAGTGCGTTGGGCAAGGTCGCGGCGCAATATGAGTTACCCGAGAGTGATGGGTTGTTCTGACGGGCCTCGAAGGCGTCCGTCCAGTCACCACATAATTCGGCAATTCCAAAAAAAGGCCCGCATGAATAACCATGCGGGCCTTTTGATTTGCGACCGTGGATCAGTGCTTGCTGTCGTCGTTCGACATCGCCAGCAGCTGCTTTTCCTGGTTCCAGTCGAACGGTTCGTCGTTCTGTTCGGCTTCGAAACGACGCTCCTCCAGCGCCTGGTACAGGGCGATTTCATCGTCGGGCATGTAATGCAGGCAGTCACCGGCGAAGTACCACAGCAGGTCGCGCGGGACCAGGTGGGCGATTTGCGGATAGCGGGTGATCACCTGGCACAGAATGTCCTGCCCCAGGTATTGGCTTTCGATCGGATCGACCGGCAGCAATGCACGCAGTTCGTCGAAGCGCTCCAGGAACAAGGCATGGCTTTCTTCGGGAACCTGTTCGGCCTCACCTACAGCGACCAGGATACTGCGCAGGTGGTCGAGCAAGACAAGATGATCGGCAACGACGTTGGACACGAGATAAGTCCTCAAGAGCAAAACGGGCGCGGGAGTATAAAGCGCCTGCGCCTTTTTTTACATGGTAGAGAGCACATGGTAAAGGGCGCAGGCTGGATCAGCGGACCTTTCCTTGCGCCAGCGCCAGCTCCTCTTTGTCGAAATCATCGACATCGATCACCCTGCGTCGCGCTGCTTCGGCATCACGCAGGGTTTGCGCCTCCCCTGGCTGCAACACGCCGGCTTCCAACGCTGCATCGATGGCGTGTTCTCCGGCCGCCGGTTTGACCTGACCGCTTTTGAGCGCCACATGCATTTTTTTCTGCAAGGGCTGCGCCGCGTTCAACAGGTTGCAAGCGTGTTGCAACGCGCCGACTGCATCATCGGCTGATTGCGGACGGTAGCAACCGTCGAGCAATTCTTCGAGGGTCGGATCGCCCTTGGCACGGCCAATCACCGCCGCTACTTCCGCGCCGAGCGTGTCCGATGGTCCTTTGTGACGACGACCAAACGGGAATACGATCACCCGCAGCAGGCAACCCAGCACCTTGTTCGGGAAGTTGCTCAGCAGTTCATCGAGTGCACGCTCCGACTGGCCCAGGCTTTCTTCCATGGCCCAGGTAAACAGCGGTGCCATGTGGTCCGGTGAATCGAGGTCGTGGTAACGCTTGAGCGCGGCGGAGGCGAGGTACATGTTGCTGAGTACGTCCCCCAAACGGGCCGACAAGCGTTCGCGACGTTTCAGCTCACCGCCCAGCAGCATCATGCTCAGGTCGGCGAGCATGGCGAATGCGGCTGCCTGACGATTGAGGGCACGGAAATAACCCTGGCTGAGCGTGTTGCCTGGCGCGTGTTCGAAATGCCCGAAGCCGAGGTTCAGCACCAGCGTGCTGGCGGCGTTGCCCACGGCGAAACCGATGTGTTTGAGCAGCAGGCCATCGAACTCGGTGAGTGCCTGGTCCTTGTCTTCGCGGCCGGCCAGGGCCATTTCCTTGAGCACGAAAGGATGGCAGCGAATCGCGCCCTGACCGAAGATCATCAGGTTGCGCGAGAGTATGTTCGCGCCTTCCACGGTGATGAAAATCGGCGCGCCATTCCAGCTGCGACCAAGGTAGTTGTTCGGCCCCATGATGATCGCCTTGCCGCCGTGCACGTCCATGGCGTGGCTGATGCACTCGCGGCCGCGTTCGGTGAGGTGATACTTGAGAATCGCCGACAGCACCGAGGGCTTTTCGCCGAGGTCCACTGCGTTGGCGGTCAGCATCCGCGCGGCGTCCATCATCCAGGCGTTGCCACCGATGCGCGCCATGGCTTCTTGAATGCCTTCGAAGGCGGAGAGCGGCACGTTGAACTGCTCGCGAATTTGCGCGTATTGGCCCGTCACCAGACTGGTGAATTTCGCCGCGCCAGTGCCCACTGCAGGCAACGAAATCGAACGCCCGACCGACAGGCAGTTCATCAGCATCATCCAGCCTTTGCCGAGCATTTCCTGGCCGCCGATGAGGAAGTCCAGGGGAATGAACACATCCTTGCCCGAGTTCGGGCCATTCATGAACGAAGCGCCCAAAGGCAAGTGACGGCGGCCGATTTCGACGCCGGCGGTGTCGGTCGGGATCAGCGCCAGGCTGATGCCCAGGTCTTCTTTCTCCCCCAGCAGGTGATCCGGGTCGTAGGCCTTGAACGCCAGGCCGAGGAGGGTAGCGACCGGGCCGAGTGTGATGTAGCGCTTTTCCCAGTTCAGGCGCAGGCCGAGGGTTTCCTTGCCTGCCCATTCGCCTTTGCAAATGACCCCGGTGTCGGGCATCGCGCCGGCGTCGGAGCCGGCCAGCGGACCGGTCAACGCGAAACAGGGAATGTCGTCCCCACGCGCCAGTCGAGGCAGGTAATGATTACGTTGCTCGTCGGTCCCGTAATGCAGCAACAGTTCGGCCGGGCCCAGGGAATTAGGGACCATCACAGTGGAGGCGAGGTCGCCGCTGCGGGTCGCCAGTTTCATCGCCACCTGGGAGTGAGCATAGGCAGAGAAGCCCTTGCCGCCGAATTCCTTGGGAATGATCAGGGCGAAGAAACCGTTGTCCTTGATGTGGGTCCAGGCTTCGGGAGGCAGGTCCATGTCTTGCCCCACCTGCCAGTCGCTGACCATGGCGCAGAGTTCTTCGGTCGGGCCGTCAATAAAGGCCTGTTCCTCTTCGCTCAGTTGCGCTTTGGGATAGGACAGCAGTTTGTCCCAGTCCGGACGACCGCTGAACAGTTCACCGTCCCACCACACCGTGCCGGCGTCAATGGCGTCGCGTTCGGTTTGCGACATCGGCGGCAGGGTCTTCTGGAACCAGCTGAACATCGGCGCACTGAAGTATTTGCGACGCAGGTCGGGTAGCAATAGCGGGGCTGCGGAGGCGGCGAGCAACACCCAGAAAATCAGCAGCAGCCAACCCGGTGCGCGGCTGAAAATGCCCATCGCCAACAGGTAGACAGCAACGATGCCCATGGCGGGCAGCGGGGCAATGCGGCGGTGAGCCAAATAAGCTATTCCGACAACCAGAACCAGTATCCACAACAGCAGCATATTTAATCCTCCGTGAAACCAGGGCAAAACCAGCCTTCAGAGCTTAGACGGCATCCGCAAAACAGGGTGGTCAGAGCGATGTGATTGAAATCGTAGGAATCCGTGATGAATTTTGTAGGACTGATGGGTGACAGACCGTGAAAAATCATTCATTGAGCGAGCGACAATGCGCTCATGTTTGGCCGAAACGTCGTTATCTCTGTGCTTAACCTGTCGCTAGACTCGTGGCTTCCCCAGGAGATTGTTCTCATGCACGAGTATCTGAATCCCGGCCGCTTCATCGATAGTGACCACCCGTCGGTGGTGGAGTTCGCCGAAAAACATCGTGGCGCCAGTCGCGATGCGCTCGAGCAGGCGATCAATCTCTATTACGCCGTGCGCGAGGCCGTGCGCTATAACCCTTACACCTTCAGTCGCGATCCGCAAACCTTGCGTGGCAGTCATGCGTTGGCGGCGGGGGAGAGTTATTGCGTGCCCAAAGCTACATTGCTGGCGGGTGCGGCCCGGCATTGCGCGATTCCCGCCCGTATCGGTCTGGCGGATGTGCGCAATCATTTGTCGACACCGCGCCTGCTCGAATTGCTCAAGAGCGACGTGTTCGCCATGCACGGTTATACGGAGCTGTATCTGAACGGTCGCTGGGTCAAGGCCACGCCGGCTTTCAATCAGGGCTTGTGCGAACTGTTCAATGTCGCACCGCTCGAGTTCGATGGAATCAATGACAGCGTTTTCCATCCCTTCAATCGTGTCGGCGAGCCATTGATGGAGTACCTGATCGATCACGGCCAGTTCACCGACGTGCCTGAAACGTTCTTTTTCGAGCACCTGGAAAAGTGCTACCCGCATCTGTTCAGCGAGCAACTGCCGGTGCTGCTGGGTGATATGCAGAGCGATTTGAGTCGCGCCTGATCCGGCGTATGCTGCCTGCGCATTCATCCATAAAGAGGCGGTCATGCTGAAGATCTGGGGTCGGAAAAATTCGTCGAATGTCAGAAAACCTTTGTGGGCCGCCGAGGAGCTTGGTCTGGCCTATGAAGCCATCGATGCGGGCGGCGCCTTTGGCGTAGTCGATACGCCGGAGTATCGCGCGATGAATCCCAATGGCCGTGTACCGGTGATTGAAGACGATGGTTTCGTGCTCTGGGAATCCAACACCATCGTGCGTTATCTGATGGCCCGCCATGCGAACGGCACTGCCTGGTACCCGGAGAATCTGCAAGCCCGCGCTGCCGCCGAGAAGTGGATGGACTGGACCACTGCAAGTTTTGCCGGCCCGTTCCGTACCGTGTTCTGGGGGATTTTGCGCACGCCGGCAGACAAGCAGGACTGGTCCGCCATCAAGGCGGCGATCAAGGAATGTGAGGATCTGTTATCGATGGCCGATCAAGCGCTGGCGGCCCAACCTTACCTGTCGGGTAATGAAATCGGCATGGGCGACATTCCCCTCGGCAGTTTCATTTATGCCTGGTTCGAGATGCCGATCGAGCGCGCGCCGAAGGCTCATCTTGAGGCCTGGTACGCACGACTGAAACAGCGTCCGGCGTATAAGAAAGCCGTCATGACCGCGTTGACTTAATACTCACTATCGACACACTTGACTGTACTTGTGCAGCGGCGACAAGCACCATTGCGTTCATGCGTCGCGGTTGCATTGCTCGCCGCCCGCCCTTATTTATTCCTTTCTTCCCTTCTTGGTGCGTAAATCCGATATGAGTTCCGCTCTGTCCATCCGGCAGCTAACCAAAACCTACGGCAACGGTTTCCAGGCCTTGAGTGGTATCGATCTGGACGTCGCCGAAGGTGACTTCTTCGCCTTGCTCGGCCCCAACGGCGCCGGCAAATCCACGACCATCGGCATTCTCTCGACCCTGGTCAACAAGACCAGCGGAACGGTGAATATCTTCGGTCACGATCTGGACAAGAACCCTGCGGCGCTCAAGCGCTCCATCGGCGTGGTACCCCAGGAGTTCAACTTCAACCAGTTCGAAAAGACCTTCGACATCGTCGTGACCCAGGCCGGTTATTACGGCATCCCGCCGAAAATCGCCAAGGAACGCGCCGAGCAGTACCTGACCCAGCTTGGCCTGTGGGACAAGCGCGATACGCCGTCGCGTTCGCTGTCCGGCGGCATGAAGCGGCGCCTGATGATCGCCCGTGCGCTGGTTCACGAACCGCGCCTGCTGATCCTCGATGAACCGACGGCGGGTGTGGATATCGAACTGCGTCGATCGATGTGGACCTTCCTCACCGAGCTGAACAAGAAAGGCATCACCATCATCCTCACCACCCACTACCTGGAAGAGGCTGAGCAGTTGTGCCGCAACATCGGCATCATCGATCACGGCACCATCGTCGAGAACACCAGCATGAAGCAGTTGCTCGGCCAACTGCATGTTGAAACGTTCTTGCTCGACATTAAACACAATCTGAGCGTCGCGCCGCAGCTGCTCGGTTATCCGACCAAGCTGCTCGATAGCCACACCGTGGAAGTTCAGGTGGACAAGGCGATGGGCATCACCGCGCTGTTCACCCAGCTGGCGCAGCAGAACATCGAAGTGCTCAGCTTGCGTAACAAAACCAATCGCCTCGAGGAGTTGTTCGTGTCCCTGGTGGAGAAAAATCTGTCGAAGGTGGCGGTATGAGTTCCGAGCTGCAACCCAACCTCGTCGCCCTCAATACCATCGTCTACCGTGAGGTCAGACGCTTCACGCGGATCTGGCCGCAGACCTTGCTGCCGCCGGCCATCACCATGGTTCTGTACTTCGTGATCTTCGGCAATCTGATCGGTCGGCAGATCGGCGACATGGGTGGCTTCACCTACATGGAGTACATCGTGCCGGGGCTGATCATGATGTCGGTGATCACCAACTCCTACGGCAACGTGGTGTCGAGTTTCTTCGGCAGCAAGTTCCAGCGTTCCATCGAGGAATTGATGGTGTCGCCGGTGTCGCCGCATACGATTCTGATCGGCTACACCCTGGGTGGCGTGCTGCGCGGGTTGATGGTCGGGGTCATCGTGACGCTGCTGTCGATGTTCTTCACCCATTTGCAGGTGCACCATCTGGGGGTGACCATACTGGTGGTGGTGCTGACGGCGACGATCTTCTCGTTGTTGGGCTTTATCAACGCGGTGTTTGCGCGCAATTTCGATGATATTTCGATTATCCCGACCTTCGTTCTGACACCGCTGACGTACCTGGGCGGGGTGTTTTACTCGATCAGCTTGCTGCCGCCGTTCTGGCAGACGGTGTCACTGGCCAATCCGGTGCTGCACATGGTTAACGCCTTCCGTTATGGCATCCTTGGTGTTTCGGATATCCGGATCAGCGTGGCGATTACCTTCATGCTGGTGGCGACTGTTGTGTTGTATGTCGGTTGTGCGCGGTTGCTGGTGAGTGGTCGGGGGATGCGCACCTGACGAGCGACTGAGGCGTCTGCTTCGCGGGCAAGCCTCGCTCCTACAGGGAATTGTGTTGTCCACATTATTGGTGTTCGACACAAATCCCCGTAGGAGCGAGGCTTGCCCGCGAAGGCGTCACCCCAGACACCACAAAAAAAACGGCCTCCCCAAAAAGGAGGCCGTTTTGCATTCACTGCATCCGCTTTCTCTTGCGCCGCGCCCACTGCCGACTCACCCACCAGCGCCAATACACCATCACCAGACAATAAGCCAAACCTCCGAGTACCAGGCCCACCACCACCGATCCCAGCAAAAACGGCTGCCACAAAGTCGAGAGTTGGCCGCTGATCCACTCCCAGGTCAATTCATCCGGAAAATGACGGGCAGGGACGTCCATCAACCAGGCGCCGGTCTGGTAGGTACAGAAAAACACGGCCGGCATGGTAATCGGGTTGGTCAGCCAGACCAGGCTGACGGCAATCGGCATGTTACCGCGCACCATGATGGCGAGGAAGGCGGCCACCAGCATCTGCAACGGGATCGGCAGGAAAGCCGCGAACAGACCCACCGCCATGGCCCGGGCGACGGAGTGCCGGTTGAGGTGCCAGAGGTTCGGGTCATGCAGCAGGGTGCCGAGAAAGCGTAAGGACTTGTGTTCCCTGATGCTCGTCGGATCTGGCATATAACGTTTGAATAAGCGCCGGGGCATAAGGCTTCTCGGTCGGTTAAGGCGGCAAGTATGTCTGGATTCTATGAACCGCCCATTCAGACTTTGTGACAATTGATAACCGCGCTCGTGCGATAAGCCGTCTATGCCTAGGGAGGGAAACCTCAAGGACGGGCTTATGCGCACAGGGATGATGGCGCTGGCGCTGGGTCTGCTGACCCTGCGTTTTTTACCAGTACTACCGCCGGTCTGGTTTTGGCTGTTGTTGCCGGTAGCGGGTTTGATGATGCTGCCGTTCAGGACTTATCCATTGGCATTTTTCCTGTTCGGCTTCAGTTGGGCGTGTGCGAATGCGCAGTGGGCGCTGGATGATCGTCTGTCAAAAAACCTGGATGGCGAAACCCGTTGGGTTGAAGGGCGGGTGGTGGGATTGCCCCAGAACAGTGAGGAGGTCGTGCGTTTCGAATTGGCGGACGCCCGTTCGCGACGTGAGAAGGTCCCTCCATTGTTACGCCTGGCCTGGTACGGCGGGCCACCGGTCAACAGCGGCGAACACTGGCGACTGGCGGTGAAATTGAAGCGTCCTGCCGGGCTGCTCAATCCCCATGCCTTCGATTACGACGCCTGGTTGCTGGCGCAACGCATCGGTGCCACCGGGACGGTCAAGGATGGCGTGCGTCTCAAGGAGGCGCGATGGGCCTGGCGCGACGGCATCCGTCAGCGTTTGCAGGCCGTGGATGCCCAAGGGCGAACGGGGGCGTTGACGGCCTTGGTGCTGGGGGATGGCGCCGGGCTCAGTCGCGAGGATTGGCAGGTGTTGCAAGACACCGGCACTGTGCATCTGCTGGTGATTTCCGGGCAGCACATCGGCTTGCTGGCGGGGCTGGTGTACCTGCTGATCGCCGGCCTGGCCCGTTATGGCCTGTGGCCGAGCCGTTTGCCCTGGCTGCCATGGGCGTGCGGGCTGGCCTTCGCCGCAGCACTCGGTTATGGGTTGCTGGCCGGCTTCGATGTGCCCGTGCGGCGGGCCTGCGTGATGATCGGTCTGGTGCTGTTGTGGCGGCTGCGCTTTCGTCACCTCAGTGCCTGGTGGCCGGTGTTGCTGGCGCTCAACGGCGTTCTGCTGCTGGACCCGCTGGCGAGTCTGCAACCAGGGTTCTGGTTGTCTTTCGCGGCGGTAGCCGTGTTGATCTTGATTTTCGGCGGCCGCTTGGGTCCCTGGCGATGGTGGCAATCCTGGACTCGCGCCCAGTGGTTGATCGCGATCGGTCTGGGCCCGATGTTGCTGGTACTGGGATTGCCGATCAGTCTCAGCGGGCCGCTGGTCAATCTGCTGGCCGTGCCCTGGATCAGTCTGGTGGTGCTGCCGCCAGCCTTGCTGGGGACGCTGCTGTTGCCCATCCCTTATGTGGGCGAAGGGTTGCTGTGGGTGTCGGGTGGCTTGATCGATCTATTGTTCAAGGGCCTTGCACTGATGGCCGGGCGTTTCCCCGCGTGGGTGCCAGCGGCGGTGCCGTTGTGGATTGGGGCCTTGGGCGCACTCGGTGCCTTGCTTCTGCTAATGCCTCAAGGGATGCCCGTTCGCCTGCTGGGTTGGCCGATGCTGCTGTTGCTGGTATTTCCGCCCCGGCAACTGCTGCCAGAGGGCACGGCCGAAATCTGGCAACTGGACGTCGGCCAGGGGCTGGCCATCCTGGTGCGCACCCGTCATCACACGCTGTTGTATGACGCCGGCCCACGTTTTGGTGATAACGACCTCGGCGAGCGTGTGGTGCTGCCGACGTTGCGCAAACTGGGCGTGAGCGCTCTCGACCTGATGCTGATCAGTCACGCCCATGCCGATCACGCCGGCGGGGCGCGGGCTGTCGCCAAAGGGTTGCCGGTGACGCGCGTACTCAGTGGCGAGCCTATGGAGTTGCCGACCGAGCTGCAAGCCGAGGCCTGCCAGAGCGGCCGGCAATGGACCTGGGACGGTGTGAAGTTCGAGCTCTGGCAATGGGCCGCAGCCCGCGAAAGCAATCCGAAATCCTGCGTGTTGCAGATCGAAGCCAACGGCGAGCGACTGCTGCTGACCGGTGACATCGACACCGCCGCCGAACGAGCCCTGCTCGACAGTCCGCTGGCCGTGAACACCGATTGGTTGCAGGCGCCGCATCATGGCAGTCGCAGTTCGTCTTCGATGGCGTTGCTTGCCGCGTTGCAACCCGCAGCGGCATTGATCTCCCGTGGCCAAGGCAATTCATTCGGCCATCCCCATCCCACGGTGATAGCGCGCTATCGACAGCGCGGCATGGCGATCCATGACAGCGCCGAACAGGGTGCCATCCGTCTGCAACTGGGGCAATTCAAGCCGGTGTGGACAATGCGTCAGGAACGGCGTTTCTGGCGCTCTGCGCAATAACCGCGAGTGATGAAAGCCCGACCGGATGTGACATCACGGTCTTCGGTGCGCCCACCCCCTATGTTAGAGTGGCGCACTTTTTCGAGGGGACTGTCACTGTGTGGGAATTGGTCAAATCCGGCGGCTGGATGATGCTGCCGATCATTCTGAGTTCCATCGCGGCCATGGCGATCGTCGCCGAGCGTCTCTGGACCCTGCGCGCCAGCCGGGTGACCCCGGAGCACTTGCTCGGGCAGGTCTGGGTCTGGATCAAGGACAAGCAACTCAATAAAGACAAAC
>DQGF01000305.1:13454-14781 GCA_003525045.1 Pseudomonas sp.
ACTCAAGGAACTGCGTGCCAACTCGCCGCTGGGTGAGATCCTGGCGGCCGGCCTGGCCAACTCCAGACATGGTCGCGAGATCATGAAAGAGTGCATCGAAGAGGCCGCCGCGCGGGTCATTCACGAACTCGAACGCTACATCAACGCCTTGGGCACCATTGCCGCCATGGCCCCATTGCTGGGCTTGCTCGGTACGGTGCTGGGCATGATCGATATTTTCAGTGCGTTCATGGGCTCGGGCATGACCACCAACGCCGCCGTGCTGGCCGGTGGTATCTCCAAAGCCCTGATCACTACGGCTGCCGGCCTGATGGTCGGTATCCCGGCAGTATTCTTCCACCGCTTCCTGCAACGCCGGATCGACGAACTGGTGGTGGGCATGGAGCAGGAAGCGATCAAACTGGTCGAGGTTGTACAGGGTGACCGTGACGTGGACCTGGCCGAGGGCAAAGCGTGAAATTCCGCCGTAAGCAACGGGAGAATGTGGACATCAACCTCGCGTCGCTGATCGACGTGGTGTTTATCCTGCTGCTGTTTTTCGTCGTGACCACCACCTTCACCCGTGAAACCCAGTTGCGCGTCGATCTGCCGGAAGCGGTCAGCGGCGCGCCTGCCGAAGATCAGCAGGCCAAGCATCTGGACATTGCCATCAGTGCCGAAGGGGTGTTCTCGGTGAACAATCAGATATTGCCGAAGAACGACCTGGCGACCCTGATGGACGCGCTGCAGAAAGAATCCAGCGGCGACACCAACCTGCCGCTGTCCATCAGCGCCGACGGCAAGACCCAGCACCAGGCCGTCATCACCGCGATGGACGCCGCCGGCAAACTCGGCTTCAGTCACTTGCGCATGACCACTGTCGAGGCGGCGCAGCCCGCGCCCTGATGGCCATGTCCGATCGCTTGCTTGCCGCGTGGTACCAAGGTCATCCGGCCCTGAAGCTGTTGCAGCCGCTGGAGTGGTTGTACCGGCGCGTGGTCATGAACAAGCGCAAGCGCTTTCTGGCGGGTGAGGGCGAGATCTACCAGCCACCGGTGCCGCTGATCGTGGTCGGTAACATCACCGTCGGTGGCACCGGCAAGACGCCCTTGATTCTGTGGATGATCCAGCACTGCCAGCGCAGCGGTTTGCGGGTGGGCGTAGTCAGTCGCGGTTACGGTGCCAAGCCGCCGCAATTGCCGTGGCGCGTCGAGGCGACTCAAAGCGCCGACGTCGCAGGCGACGAACCGCTATTGATCGTCCAGCGCACCGATGTGCCGTTGATGATCGACCCGGACCGTAGCCGCGCGGTCAAAGCCTTGTTGGCGAGCGAGCCGCTGGACCTGAT
>DQGF01000134.1 GCA_003525045.1 Pseudomonas sp.
AGCCCGCTCCCACATTTGATCGCATTCCACAGAAAGAATCGGGTCAGACCAATGTTTTATCGAGCGCCTTCTCGATTTCCGATTTGATCGTGCCGCTTATGGCCGACATCAACAGGCCCAACTCGACATCGACCCTGATCGAATCCTCGCCGACAACTACAGCGCCTTTCACCCCCGGACGCTTGAGGTTCAGGGTGTCACCGGACCACTGCGGCTCCAGCCCATACTGCTCGGACAGTTTTTGCGCCAACTTGTCGGCCTTCTCGCGGGCCGCTTCCTTGCCCAGGCCGTGGGCACGCTCAACACTAATACGGGCCATCGAATGACTCCTGCTTTATGAATACTTTCCTGAAGCATCTTGACCGCTACTGCGGCAAAACGTCCCGGTGGTTGCCCATCTTACCTTCAGCCTTGCCAAGACAAAGCAGGCCACCGGGATTAGAATGTCCCGCATTCTCTTTTGGTGACAGCGATATGACTGATCAGCGCAAAGGCAGCGATGCCGAACCCACCACTCACTTCGGCTTCAAAAACGTTCCGGAAAGTCAGAAAGCGGAAAAAGTCGCTGAGGTTTTTCACTCGGTAGCCGCCAAGTACGACTTGATGAATGACCTTCTGTCGGGCGGCATGCACCGCTTGTGGAAGCGTTTCGCGATCGAACTGTCGGGCGTTCGCACCGGTAACCGTGTGCTGGACATTGCCGGCGGTACTGGCGACCTGACCAAAAAATTCTCGCATCTCGTGGGTCCGACCGGCCAGGTGGTGTTGGCCGACATCAACGAATCCATGCTCAAGGTCGGTCGTGACCGCCTGCTGGATCTGGGTGTTGCCGGTAATGTCGAATTCGTCCAGGCCGACGCGGAAAAGCTGCCATTCCCGGACAACCATTTCGACTGCGTGACCATCGCTTTCGGCCTGCGCAATGTCACCCATAAAGAAGACGCCCTGCGCTCGATGCTGCGTGTGCTGAAACCGGGCGGCCGTTTGCTGGTGCTGGAATTCTCCAAGCCGACCAACGCGCTGATGTCCAAAGCCTACGATGCCTATTCGTTCGCCTTCATGCCGCTGATGGGCAAGCTGATCACCAACGACTCGGAAAGCTATCGCTACCTGGCCGAATCGATCCGCATGCACCCGAACCAGGAAACCCTGAAGTCGATGATGGTCGAGGCCGGTTTCGACCGCGTGACCTATCACAACATGACCGCAGGCATCGTCGCCCTGCACCGTGGCATCAAACCCTGATGTTGCTGGCAGGCCTGCTCGCCAGCGTCGAACTCGGTCTCAACCGTGTGCTGCGTCTCGACAGCACGGCGCTGCCGCGACTGGCGCATTTGAGCGGCAAGGTGATTGCCGTCGACTGCCGCAGCCCGGCATTGCAGCTGTTCATCCTGCCCAGCGATGAAGGCCTGATGCTCGCCTCCCACTGGGAAACCGGCGCCGACTGCACCCTGCGCGCACCGGCCTCGAGCCTGTTGAAACTGGCGATGAGCAAGGACAAGACTTCGGTCCTGCATAGTCCTGAAGTCGAACTCGACGGCGACAGCGGCGTGCTGCTGGAACTGGCGGCGATCCTTCAGGATCTTGAGCTGGACTGGGAGTACGAACTCTCACGCTGGCTGGGACCTGTCGCCACACATTTGGTCGGTGGTCACCTGCGCAGTCGCGCACGCTGGTATCAGCAAGGGTTTGCCAGCCTGAACCAGAACCTGGGCGAATACCTGGCTGAAGAATCGCGCACCCTCGTCGGTCAACGCGAAGCCGAAGCCCGTTTCAGTGAACTGGACCAGATCAAACTCGATCTGGAACGTCTCGAGGCGCGCTTCGAGCGCCTTTCCCGATCCCTCGACCCTAGCGATAACGCATGAAGCTGCTTGCCGTCCGCCGTTTGTTGCGCATCCAGCGCGTTGTGATTCGCTACCGCCTCGATGACCTGCTGTTCGCCCTGCCATTGCCCTGGTTTCTGCTGGCGCTGCGCTACGCCTTGCCGTGGCGCTGGTTTCCGCGCAAAACGCTGGACTTGAGCCGTGGTGCGCGATTGCGACTGGCGCTGCAGGACCTGGGACCGATTTTCATCAAGTTCGGGCAGATTCTCTCCACCCGCCGCGATCTGCTGCCGGAAGACATCGCCGATGAACTGATGAAGTTGCAGGACCGGGTGCCGCCGTTCGACTCGCAAGTGTCGATCAGGTTGATCGAAGAGCAGCTGGGCAAAAAGATCAGTGAAGTGTTCAGCCGCTTCGACGTCGAACCCCTGGCCTCGGCTTCAGTGGCGCAGGTGCATGCCGCGCAGTTGAAAACCGGTGAAGAGGTGGTGGTCAAGGTGATCCGCCCCGGCCTGAAACCGATCATTGCCCAGGACCTGGCGTGGCTGTTCATCCTCGCCCGCGCCGCCGAAAAGCTCTCGGCCGATGCCCGTCTGCTACACCCGGTGGACGTGGTCCAGGATTACGAAAAAACCATCTACGACGAACTCGACCTGTTGCGCGAAGCGGCCAACGCCAGCCAGTTGAAGCGCAACTTCGACGGCTCGCCGCTGCTGTACGTGCCGCAAGTCTATTGGGACTGGTGCCGTCCGAAAGTGCTGGTGATGGAGCGCATCTACGGGATCCAGGTCACCGACCTCGCAACCCTGGCCGATCAGCGTACGGACATGAAAATGCTCGCCGAGCGCGGCGTGGAGATCTTCTTCACCCAGGTATTCCGCGACAGCTTCTTCCACGCCGACATGCACCCGGGCAACATTTTCGTCAGCACGGTCAATCCGTGGAGTCCGCAGTACATTGCGATCGACTGCGGCATCGTCGGCAGCCTGACCCCGGAAGACCAGGATTACCTGGCACGCAATCTGTTCGCGTTCTTCAAGCGTGACTACCGGCGTGTGGCGCAGCTGCACATCGATTCGGGCTGGGTGCCGGCGGAAACCAAACTCAACGAATTCGAAGCGGCGATCCGCACTGTATGCGAGCCGATCTTCGAAAAACCGTTAAAAGATATTTCCTTCGGTCAGGTGCTGATGCGCCTGTTCCAGACCGCTCGACGCTTCAACATGGAAGTGCAGCCGCAGTTGGTGCTGCTGCAAAAAACCCTGTTGAACATCGAAGGCCTGGGCCGTCAGCTGTACCCGGACCTCGATCTGTGGAACACCGCCCAGCCGTTCCTCGAACGCTGGATGCGCGATCGGGTCAGTCCCAAAGCCTTGCTCGGCAACGTGCAGAGCCAGTTCGAACAACTGCCGCACCTGGCCAATATGGCCCGTGACCTGCTCGAACGCATGTCCCAGCCTCACGCCTACGACCCGCCACCACCGTGGCATCGACGCCGGGACGACTGGTTCCTGCGCCTGCTCGGCACTGCGCACCTGGCGGGCGGCGCGGTACTCGCGATCGGTGGGCCGCTTAACGAACTGGCCTACTGGCCGGCCGGAATCATGATGGCCGTCGGTTTGTATCTGGTCGTTCGTCGATAGCCAGCGCCCCCGCACGCTGGCACACTGTTTCAACGCCTGTGCCCGACTAATGAAGTGTTGGGCCCGCTGTCGGAGTCGATGATGAAAAACTGGCTGGACGAGATCAAGTGGGACGCCGATGGCCTGGTGCCGGCGATTGCCCAGGACCACAAGACCGGGCGCGTCCTGATGATGGCCTGGATGAACCGTGAAGCGCTGGAACTGACTGCTGTCGAGAACCGCGCCATTTACTGGTCACGTTCCCGTGGCAAGCTGTGGCGCAAGGGCGAAGAGTCCGGCCACGTGCAAACGCTGCATGAGATGCGCCTGGACTGTGACGCCGACGTGATCATCCTGATGGTCGAGCAGATCGGCGACATCGCCTGCCATACCGGTCGCCAGAGCTGCTTCTATCGCGTCTTCGAGCACGGCGACTGGACAACTGTCGACCCGGTTCTCAAAGACCCGCACGCTATCTATTCCGCAGGACACAAACATGAGTGACACTCTGACCCGTCTGGCCCAGGTGCTGGAAGAGCGCAAAGGCGCCGCCGCCGACAGCTCGTATGTCGCCAGCCTGTACCACAAGGGCTTGAACAAGATTCTGGAAAAAGTCGGCGAAGAGTCGGTTGAAACCATCATTGCCGCCAAGGATGCCGCCATCAGCGGTGACTGCAGCGATGTGATCTACGAGACCGCCGATTTGTGGTTCCACAGCATGGTCATGCTCGCCCAACTGGGGCAACATCCACAGGCTGTACTCGATGAACTGGACCGTCGCTTCGGTCTGTCCGGACACGCCGAGAAAGCCTCGCGCCCGTCCGCCTGAACAACTATTTGAGAGGAGCAGCACCATGGGCATTTTTGACTGGAAACACTGGATCGTCATCCTGGTTGTTGTCGTATTGGTGTTCGGTACCAAGAAACTGAAAAACCTCGGCACTGACGTGGGCGAGTCGATCAAGGGCTTTCGCAAAGCCATGAACGATGAAGACAAGCCGGTTGACCCGACGGTGACCCCGGCCCAACCGGTACCGCCCGCTCAGCCACAGACCACACAGTCCGTGAACCCGCCGCACACCATCGACGTGCAGGCGCAAAAAGTCGAAGAGCCGATCCGCAAAGACGTGTGAGCACTGACTAATGTTTGGTATCAGCTTCTCTGAACTGTTGCTCGTCGGCCTCGTGGCCCTGCTGGTGCTGGGCCCCGAGCGTCTACCGGGCGCTGCGCGCACCGCCGGCCTGTGGGTCGGGCGCCTGAAGCGCAGCTTCAACGCGATCAAACAGGAAGTTGAACGTGAAATCGGTGCCGACGAGATTCGTCGGCAACTGCACAACGAGCACATTCTGTCGCTGGAGCAGGAGGCGCGGAAGATTTTCACGCCGACTCAGCAGGAGCCGACACCCGTTCAGCCGGTGGCGGAGCAGACAATTCATTCTCCGACTGCAGTAGCTACGCCTGCTGCTACTCCGACGGAAACGGTGACAGCCATTGAACCGCCGCCAGTTGCAGCTCCCGTAGAAACCGTTACGCCTGCGGCTGCGCCTGTTGCGCCGGCCCCTCATGACCCAACATTGCCGCCGCGAGCCCCATGAGCGATCTTCCTGAAAACGACCAGCACATGCCGCTGGTTTCGCACCTCACCGAGTTGCGTACCCGCCTGCTGCGCTGTGTAGCGGCGATTTTCATCATCTTCGCCGGGTTGTTCGCCTTTACCCAGCAGATCTACACCTTCGTCTCCACGCCGCTGCGCCAGTACCTGCCGGCCGGCGCGACGATGATCGCCACCGACGTGTCCTCGCCGTTCCTGACGCCGCTGAAGCTGACCATGATGGTTTCGCTGTTCCTGGCGATCCCGGTGATCCTGCATCAGATCTGGGGCTTCATCGCGCCAGGCCTGTACAAGCATGAGAAGCGCATCGCAGTGCCACTGCTGGTATCCAGCATCCTGCTGTTCTACACCGGCATGGCATTCGCCTATTACCTGGTGTTCCCGCTGATCTTCAAGTTCTTCGCCTCCGCTACCCCGGCCGGCGTGGAAATGATGACCGACATCAGCAGCTACCTCGATTTCGTCATGACGCTGTTCTTCGCCTTTGGCGTGGCGTTCGAAATCCCGGTAGCCGTGGTGCTGCTGGTGTGGATCGGCGTGGTCAACGTCGCCTACCTGAAGAAAATCCGCCCGTACGTGATCATCGGCTGCTTCGTGGTCGGCATGATCCTCACACCGCCGGACATCTTCTCGCAAACCCTGCTGGCGGTACCGATGTGGCTGCTGTTCGAGATCGGCATCCTGTTCGGCAGCCTGATCAGCAAGCGCGGCGAACATCCAGACGATCAGCCGGACGACCAACCGGTCGACGATCACAACGACCAGCCGCCAGCGACCCAACCGTGAACCTGCTGCTCCTCGAAGAGGCTGACTTCATTGCGGCCGACCGGGCGATCCTGCGCGATCGCCGGTTGACTCACATGCAGGAAGTCCATCGTTCGGTCGTCGGTGACAGCCTGCGGGTCGGGCGTATTGGCGGGTTGATGGGCTCGGCCGAGTTGCTGCGCCTGGATGCCGATGAGGCCGAATTGCGCGTTACCCTCGACCAACCACCGCCAGCCAAGCTGCCGTTGACCCTGATACTGGCCCTGCCACGGCCGAAAATGCTGCGCAGGGTGTTCCAGACCGTTGCCGCCATGGGTGTGCCGCGAATCGTGCTGGTGAACAGCTACCGCGTCGAGAAGAGCTTCTGGCAGACACCCTTTCTCGAACCCGAAGCCATTCGCGAACAGTTGATCCTCGGCCTCGAACAGGCACGGGACAGCGTGTTGCCGCAGATCATCATCGAGAAGCGCTTCAAGCCCTTTGTCGAAGATCGCCTGCCAGCGATCACCGAAGGCACTCTCGGCCTGGTAGGTCACCCCGGCAACTACCCGCCCTGCCCCCGTGGCCTGGACGAACCGGTGACCTTGGCCATCGGCCCCGAAGGTGGCTGGATCCCTTATGAAATCGACCTGTTGGGCAAGTCCGGGCTTCAACCCGTGCAGCTTGGCGACCGCATCCTGCGCGTCGAAACCGCCGTTACCGCGCTGCTCGCCCGCCTCTTCTAGCCGTAACGCGATCCGTGTAGGAGCGAGCTTGCTCGCGAAGGACGCTAACGATGACGAGGGCTGCCTGGATGAGCGCGGCGTCCTCACGTCCATCGCGAGCAAGCTCGGCTCCTACAGGTTCTTACCCGCCTGCCGATACAGTCCCCATATAACCAATGAGTGGTTCTGGGGAGTTGCAGCATGTACCAATGGCTAGCCGAGAAACTGGGGAACGTCAGCGTCAATCGCAAACTGGGTGTCGGCTTTGGTCTGGTGCTGCTACTGACGTTGTTGATCACCTTCACCGGTTGGACCGGCCTGAGCGGTGTGCTGAGCCGCGGTGACAAGCTGGGGTTCATTTCCAGCCTGATCGAGTTGAGCAAAGACCTGCGCATTGCCCGCCTGGACTACGACATGCGTCGCGGCGAACAGGGCCCGGGCACGGTCAATGACCTGCTTGGCCAACTCGAAACCGGCTTGCAGGCCGCCCGTACGATGATCGAACAACCTGCCGACGCAGCCATGGTCGACCAGCAACTGGCCGCCGTCGCTGAATACAAGCGTGCCTTTGCCGACATGACCCAGGCCACCGCTACTCGCGAAGACGTCCGCAGCAAACTCGGGGCGACCGCCGACAACGCCGTGGCCCAAGTCGCTGCTGTGGAAAAGTCCATGCTGCAAGGCGAAAGCGTTGCTGATTACAGCAACGTGATCGAGCTGAGCAAGCTGCTCCAGCAAGCGCGTTATCAGGTTCGCGGCTACACCTACAGTGGCAAGGCCGAAGCAGAGCAACCGGCACTAGACGCTATCGAAAAGGTCCTGGAAAGCCTGGAGAACCTGCCGTCCAAAGTGCCGGCACAGCACCTCGCCAACCTGCAACAAGCCACCGAATCGCTAAAAGGTTATCGCGCTGCCGTCAGCCAGTTCCGTGACTCGCAGGTGACGAACGCCACCGCCCTGAAACACATGGCCGCACAAGGCGACATCCTGATCGATCTCAGCAAAAAGCTGACCGCTTCGCAGACCGGCGTGCGTGACAGTGATGCCGCGCACGCCAAAAACATGCTGCTACTGGCCGCCCTTCTGGCCCTGGCGTCTGGCTTGCTCGCGGCCTGGGCCATCACCCGTCAGATCGTGATTCCTCTCAACCAGACGCTCAACGTCGCCGAGCGCATCGCCGCTGGTGACCTGAGACACAACCTCATTTCCCAGCGCCAGGACGAACTCGGCCAGCTGCAGCGCGCCATGCAGAGCATGACCCTGGGCCTGCGCGAACTGATCGGTGGTATCAGCGATGGCGTGACTCAAATCGCCAGCGCAGCCGAAGAACTGTCCGCCGTCACCGAGCAGACCAGTGCCGGCGTTAACAGCCAGAAAGTCGAGACCGACCAGGTTGCGACCGCCATGAACGAAATGACGGCTACGGTCCAGGAGGTCGCGCGCAACGCTGAAGAAGCGTCGGAAGCCGCTGTCGCCGCCGACCAGCAGGCCCGCGAAGGTGACAAAGTGGTCGGCGAAGCCATCGCCCAGATCGAGCGCCTGGCCCTCGAAGTGGGTCACTCAACAGAAGCCATGGGTCATCTCAAGCGCGAAAGCGACAAGATCGGCAGCGTACTGGACGTGATTAAATCCGTGGCCCAACAAACCAACCTGCTGGCCCTTAATGCCGCCATCGAAGCCGCCCGTGCCGGTGAGGCAGGACGCGGTTTTGCGGTGGTCGCCGACGAAGTCCGCAGCCTCGCCCAGCGCACCCAGAAGTCCACGGAAGAGATCGAAGAGCTGATCGTTGGCCTGCAAACTGGCACCCAGCAAGTGGCGACCATCATGGACAACAGCCGCAGCCTGACCGACAGCAGCGTCGAACTGACCCGCCGCGCTGGTGGATCGCTGGCCAACATCACCCGCACCGTGTCAGCGATCCAGTCGATGAACCAGCAGATCGCTGCTGCAGCCGAACAACAGAGCGCAGTGGCCGAAGAGATCAACCGTAGCGTGCTGAACGTGCGCGATGTGTCCGAACAGACTTCGGCGGCGAGTGAAGAAACCGCGGCCTCCAGCGTTGAGCTGGCGCGGTTGGGGACGCACCTGCAGATGCTGGTGGGCAGGTTCAAGGTTTGAGGTGATGCGAGTGCCTCGGTTCGCTTGGGACCGAGGTGATGCATTCGCGAGCAGGCTCGCTCCCACAGGGGTTAGGCGTCAGACACAAGTTTTGTGTGCGCCGCCGGTCAATGTGGGAGCGAGCCTGCTCGCGAATACGGTTCGTCAGGTGCTGAGATTAAAGAACCTGCCGCAAAAAGGCCTGAGCCCGCGGATCCTTCGGCGCATCGAAGAATTCAGCCGGCGCAGCGTCTTCCAGCAATTTGCCATGATCGAAGAACAACACCCGATCCGCCACTTCCCGGGCAAAGCCCATTTCGTGGGTGACGCAGACCATGGTCATGCCCTCCAGGGCCAAGGTTTTCATCACGTCCAGCACTTCACCGACCATTTCCGGATCGAGCGCCGATGTCGGCTCATCGAACAGCATGACCTTCGGTTCCATCGCGAGCGCGCGGGCAATCGCCACACGTTGCTGCTGACCACCGGACAGGCGTGACGGAAACTCATTGGCCTTCTGCGCAATGCCAACCTTCTCCAGCAGCGCCAAAGCCTTGGCCTCACGCTCTTTCTTGCCGCGCTTGCGCACAACCTTCTGCGCCAGACAGAGGTTTTCCAGCACGGTCATGTGCGGGAACAGGTTGAAATGCTGGAACACCATGCCGACTTCGCGGCGATAGGCATTCACGTCGGTTTTCGGATCGGCCAGTTGCAGGCCATCAATACTCACCGAACCCGAGTCGAATTCTTCCAGGCCGTTAAGGCAGCGAAGGAAGGTCGATTTACCGGAGCCCGACGGCCCGATCACCACCAACACTTCGCCCTTGTCCACGTGCGTGGTGACGTTATCCACCGCGCGAACCACTTGACCGCGGGTGTCGAAGACTTTTACCAGATCGCGGACTTCAATCACTTTGCGCGAGCCTCCGCTCAAGCCGGCTGGCGATTTTCGACAGCGGCAGGTTGATCAACAAATACAGGCCGGCCACGCAGAACAGGATTTCGAACGGCGAGAACGAGGTGGTGATGACTTCGCGACCGCTTTTAAGTAGCTCGGTAATCGCGATCACCGACACCAGCGAGGTGTCCTTGACCAGGCTGATGAATTGTCCGGCCAGCGGTGGCAATACGCGCTTGAAGGCTTGCGGCAACACGACGTGACGCATCGACTGGCCAGCGCTCAAACCCAGGGAGCGCGCGGCTTCGTTCTGGCCACGGGCGATCGACTGCACACCGGAACGGATAATCTCCGCCACATAGGCGCCGGTGAACAGCGACAGTGCGGCGATCCCGGCGAATTCCCGGGACAGGTTCATCACGGTGCCGATGAAGAAGTAAAAGATGAAGATCTGCACCAGCAGCGGCGTACCGCGCACCAGTTCGACGTAAATCGTCGAGAGGTCACGCAGGGTCGGGTTATTCGACAGACGGCAAAGGCCGGTGGCAAGACCGATCAGCAGACCGAGCACGCCGGACACCACGGACAACCACAAGGTGGTCCACAAGCCCCACATCAGTGGTCCAGCGGCCCAGTGTCGAGTCACACCAATCACGTCGCCTTCTGCCACATCATCGCCCTGAGCGACTTGCAGGCTGTTGTCGTCGACGATTAGTCGTTGCTCATTGCCAGCGTCGTTGCGCAGGGTGACTTCAGCCTTGTCGCCCTTGCGCACCAGTTCGCTGACCGTGGAGATGTCCGCAGCGCGCTGGGATTCTTCGGCGTGGTAGGCGAAGTATTGCGGTACGCGGTTCCAGCGCCACTCGTAGGACATCAGCGAAGTGGCGTAATACAGCGCGCCGGCCAGGCCGATCAGCACCAGCACGGTCAATACGTGCCAGGGCCATTGGGCTTTTTTCTGTTTCATTCGATTTGGTGAGAAGGCCGCGTGGCTCGCCGGGGAGGCCGCCTTCGCGGGCAAGCCTCGCTCCTACAGGTTTTGTGTCGTTCCACATTCGGATGGCAAACGTGAATCCTGTAGGAGCGAGGCTTGCCCGCGAAGGGCGCG
>DQGF01000424.1:0-1016 GCA_003525045.1 Pseudomonas sp.
GGCTTGCTCGCGAAGGGGCCAGACCCGCTGAACACTACCCATTGAAACAATGAAAAACAGGTTTTTTCCTACTACCTTGTAGGATTCTGCGACAGCTTGGCGTTTGGCGATCTGGGAGCTGGCACGTATGATGCTTCACAAACTTCCGCAGATTAGAAGCCTATGTCCCTGATAGTTCTACTGCTTCTGCCCTTTGTCGGCAGCTGTCTGGCAGCCGTGCTGCCGCACAACGCGCGTAACACCGAGTCCTTGCTGGCTGGCCTGGTTGCCCTTATCGGCACCATTCAGGTCGCCCTGTTGTTCCCGCAAATCGCCGATGGCGGCGTGATTCGCGAAGAATTCTTCTGGCTTCCAAGCCTGGGCCTGAACTTCGTGCTGCGCATGGACGGTTTCGCCTGGCTGTTCTCGATGCTGGTGCTGGGCATCGGCAGCCTGGTTTCGTTGTACGCTCGCTATTACATGTCGCCGGACGATCCGGTGCCGCGGTTCTTCGCGTTTTTCCTGGCGTTCATGGGCGCCATGCTCGGCCTGGTGCTCTCCGGCAACCTGATCCAGATCGTGTTCTTCTGGGAATTGACCAGCCTCTTCTCGTTCCTGCTGATTGGCTACTGGCACCACCGCGCCGATGCGCGACGTGGCGCCTATATGGCGCTGATGGTCACTGGCGCGGGCGGTTTATGCCTGCTGGCGGGGGTCATAGTGCTTGGCCATGTCGTCGGCAGCTATGACCTGGACAAGGTCCTGGCCGCCGGCGATTTGATTCGCGCACATGCCCTCTACCCTGTTCTGCTGCCCCTGATCCTCATTGGCGCCCTGAGCAAAAGCGCCCAATTCCCCTTCCACTTCTGGTTGCCCCACGCGATGGCGGCGCCGACACCGGTTTCGGCTTATCTGCACTCGGCGACCATGGTCAAGGCCGGGGTGTTTCTGCTCGCGCGACTGTGGCCGTCGCTGTCCGGCAGCGAAGAATGGTTCTACATCGTCAGCGGCGCCGGCGCGTGCACCCTGTTGCTCGG
>DQGF01000424.1:1376-3698 GCA_003525045.1 Pseudomonas sp.
ACCATCAGCCACCTCGGCCTGATCACCCTGCTGCTGGGCCTGAACAGTCCGCTCGCCGCCGTCGCCGCGGTGTTCCACATTTTCAACCACGCCACGTTCAAGGCCTCGCTGTTCATGGCCGCGGGGATCATCGACCACGAAAGCGGCACCCGGGACATTCGCAAGCTCAGCGGCCTGATCAAGCTGATTCCGTACACCGCCACCCTGGCCATGGTCGCCAGCGCCTCGATGGCCGGTGTGCCGTTGCTCAACGGCTTCCTCTCGAAAGAAATGTTCTTCGCCGAAACCGTGTTCATCAACGCCACGGCCTGGATCGAGATGACCCTGCCGATCGTCGCCACCATCGCCGGGACCTTCAGCGTCGCCTACTCCCTGCGCTTCACGGTCGATGTGTTCTTCGGCCCGACCGCCACCGACCTGCCGCACACCCCGCATGAACCGCCACGCTGGATGCGCGCGCCGGTGGAATTGCTGGTGTTCGCCTGCCTGGTGGTGGGGATTTTCCCGGCGCAAGTAGTCGGCCCGTTATTGGCCGCCGCTGCCCTGCCGGTCGTGGGCGGCATCTTGCCCGAATACAGCCTGGCGATCTGGCACGGCTGGAACGCGCCGATGATCATGAGCCTGATTGCCATGTCCGGCGGCATCCTGCTTTACCTGTTGCTGCGCAACCAGCTCAAGCGCGGACGCTTCAAGTACCCGCCGCTTATTGGCCGGTTCAACGGCAAGCGTCTGTTCGAGCGCAGCCTGGTGATCATGATGCGCCTGGCCCGTCGTCTGGAGCGGCGGATCAGTACTAAACGCCTGCAAACCCAGTTGTTCCTGATGGTGCTCGCCGCCGTGCTGGCCGGGTTGATTCCAATGCTGCACAGCAGCCTGAGCTGGGGCGACCGACCGAAGATTGCGGGTTCGATCGTGTTCGTGACCCTGTGGCTGCTGGCGATTGCCTGTGCCCTCGGTGCAGCGTGGCAGGCCAAGTATCACCGGCTCGCGGCCCTGACCATGGTCAGCGTCTGCGGCCTGATGACCTGCGTGACCTTTGTCTGGTTCTCGGCACCGGACCTGGCCCTGACGCAACTGGTGGTCGAAGTGGTGACCACGGTGCTGATCCTGCTCGGTCTGCGCTGGTTGCCACGGCGGATCGAAGAGGTTTCACCGCTGCCGAGCACGCTGCGCAAGGCACGCATCCGTCGTCTGCGCGACTTGCTGCTGTCGATCGCGGTCGGTGGCGGCATGGCGCTGCTGTCCTACGCCATGCTGACGCGCCAGACCCCTAACGACATTTCGTCGTTCTACCTCAGTCGCGCCCTGCCCGAAGGCGGCGGCAGCAACGTGGTCAACGTGATGCTGGTGGACTTCCGTGGCTTCGACACCCTCGGCGAAATCACCGTGCTGGCGGCCGTGGCGCTGACGGTGTTCGCCCTGCTGCGACGCTTCCGCCCGCCGAAAGAAAGCCTGCAGTTGCCGGCCCAGCAGCGCCTGCTGGCGCCCGACGTGGTCACCGACCTGGTCAACCCGCGGCACGCCAGCGACACCGCGCTCGGCTTCATGATGGTGCCGGCGGTGCTGGTGCGCCTGCTGCTGCCGATTGCATTTGTGGTGTCGGTCTACCTGTTCATGCGCGGCCACAACCAACCGGGCGGCGGTTTTGTTGCAGGCCTGGTGATGTCGGTGGCGTTCATCCTGCAATACATGGTCGCCGGTACGCAGTGGGTCGAGGCGCAGATGAGCCTGCGACCGTTGCGCTGGATGGGCACCGGGCTGCTGTTTGCCACCGTTACCGGCCTCGGGGCGATGGCGGTCGGTTACCCGTTCCTGACCACCCACACCTGGCATTTCGCCCTGCCGCTGCTCGGTGATATTCACATCGCCAGTGCACTGTTCTTCGATGTTGGTGTGTACGCCGTGGTGGTGGGTTCGACCCTGCTGATCCTCACCGCCCTCGCTCACCAATCGGTGCGAGGTCACAAGACCGCCGCCCTGCCCAGATCCGTTGCCACGCAAGGAGCCGTCTGATGGAAGAAGTCATCGCAATCGCCATCGGCGTGCTGGCCGCCTCGGGCGTCTGGCTGATCCTGCGGCCACGGACGTTCCAGGTGGTCATGGGCCTGTGCCTGCTGTCCTACGGCGTCAACCTGTTCATCTTCAGCATGGGCAGCCTGTTCATCGGCAAGGAGCCGATCATCAAGGACGGTGTGCCGCAAGATCTGCTGCATTACACCGACCCGCTGCCGCAAGCGTTGGTGCTGACCGCTATCGTCATCAGCTTCGCCATGACCGCGCTGTTCCTGGTGGTGCTGCTCGCATCCCGGGGCCTGACCGGTA
>DQGF01000424.1:3975-5704 GCA_003525045.1 Pseudomonas sp.
GGTGCTGCTCGCTTCCCGGGGCCTGACCGGTACCGACCATGTGGATGGCCGGGAGCCTAAAGAATGAATCTGATGCCTCACCTGATCGCCGCACCGATTCTGCTGCCGCTGCTGACCGCCGCCGTGATGCTGATGCTGGGCGAGAAACACCGGCCGCTGAAGGCCAAAATCAACCTGTTCTCCAGCCTGGTGGGCCTGGGCATCGCCGTTCTGTTGCTGCAATGGACCCAGGAAAGCGGCGTGCCCGGCTCCATCGGCGTTTACCTGCCGGGCAACTGGCAAGCGCCATTCGGCATCGTGCTGGTAGTCGATCGTCTGTCGGCGCTGATGCTGGTACTGACCGGGATCATCGGCGTCAGCGCCCTGCTGTTCGCCATGGCCCGCTGGGACGGCGCCGGTTCGAGTTTCCACGCGCTGTTCCAGATTCAGATGATGGGCCTGTATGGCGCGTTCCTGACGGCGGATCTGTTCAACCTGTTCGTGTTCTTCGAAGTGCTGCTGGCCGCCTCTTACGGCCTGATGCTCCACGGTTCGGGCCGGTCGCGGGTGTCGGCGGGGCTGCATTACATCTCGATCAACCTGCTGGCCTCGTCGCTGTTCCTGATCGGTGCGGCGCTGATCTACGGCGTCACCGGCACCCTGAACATGGCCGACCTGGCCCTGAAAATCCCGCTGGTACCCGAAGCCGATCGCGGCCTGCTGCATGCCGGCGCGGCGATTCTCGCTGTGGCATTCCTGGCCAAGGCCGGAATGTGGCCACTGAACTTCTGGCTGGTACCGGCCTATTGCGCGGCCAGCGCGCCGGTGGCGGCGATGTTCGCGATCATGACCAAGGTGGGCGTGTACACCCTGCTGCGCCTGTGGACCCTGCTGTTCTCCGGCCAGGCCGGCGCGTCGGCGTACTTTGGCGGCGACTGGCTGATCTACGGCGGCATGGCGACCATCGTCTGCGCGGCGCTGGCGATCCTCGCCGCACAACGGCTGGAGCGCCTGGCCAGCCTGAGCATCCTGGTGTCGGCGGGGATTCTGCTGGCGGCTATCGGTTTCGCCCAACCCAACCTGATCGGCGCGGCACTGTTCTATCTGGTCAGCTCGACCCTGGCCTTGAGCGCGCTGTTCCTGTTGGCCGAGTTGATCGAGCGTTCACGTTCGGCCAATGAAATGCCGCTGTTCGATGACGGCGACCTGCTGCCACGGCCGATGGAATCCCTGCAGCCGCCCAAAGGCATCAACCTCGACGACGAACAGAAAGCCGTGGTCGGCCAGGTGATTCCCTGGACCATGGCGTTCCTCGGCTTGAGTTTCATTGCCTGCTCGCTGTTGATCATCGGCATGCCACCGCTCTCCGGCTTCATCGGCAAACTCGGCCTGCTCAATGCCCTGCTCAACCCGTTGGGCCTGGGTCATTCCAGCGACGTGCCGGTGTCGAACGCGGCGTGGGGTTTGCTGGCGCTGCTGATTATCTCCGGACTGGCATCGTTGATCGCCTTCTCGCGCCTGGGTATCCAGCGTTTCTGGACCCCTGAAGAACGGCCATCGCCCTTGCTGCGTCGTTTCGAATGCCTACCGATCATCGCGCTGCTGGGCTTGAGCATCGCCCTCACGTTCAAGGCCGAGCCGCTGATGCGCTACACCCAGGCAGCCGCTGCGGCCTTGAACAACCCGCAGCAATACGTCATGGCAGTACTCGGCACCCGCGCCATTCCGAGTCCGCAAGCCAAAGCCGCAC
>DQGF01000424.1:5978-6935 GCA_003525045.1 Pseudomonas sp.
ACCGAGCCCAAAAGCCAAAGCCGCACTGGCCGAGGTGCAACCATGAAGCGTCTGTTTCCTGCGCCGTGGTTGTCCCTGGCACTGTGGGTGTTGTGGCTGGTGCTGAACCAGTCGATGAGTCCCGGCTATCTGCTGTTGGGTGCGGTGCTGGGGTTTTGTGCGCCGTTGATGATGCGCAAACTGCGTCCGCTGCCGATCCGCATTCGACGTCCCGGCGTCATCCTGCGTTTGTTCCTGCTGGTCGGTCGCGATGTGCTGGTATCCAATCTCGTCGTGGCCTGGGGCGTGCTCAACGCCGGGCGTCGCCCACCGCGCTCGCGCTTCATCAAGGTGCCGCTGGACCTGCGTGATGCCAATGGCCTGGCGGCACTGTCGATGATCTGCACCGTGGTCCCCGGCACCGTCTGGTCGGAACTGGCGCTGGATCGCAGCATCCTGTTGCTGCACGTGTTCGATCTGGATGACGAAGCGCTGTTCATCCAGCACTTCAAGGCGACCTACGAGCGCCCCTTGATGGAGATCTTCGAATGAGCCCGTTGCTGTCGAACGCGATCCTGCTGAGCCTGTTCATCTTTTCCCTGGCGATGGTGCTGACCTTGATCCGGCTGTTCAAGGGTCCGTCGGCCCAGGACCGGGTTCTGGCGCTGGATTACCTGTACATCGTCGCCATGCTGATGATGCTGACCCTGGGCATTCGTTATGCAAGTGACACCTACTTCGAGGCGGCGTTGCTGATCGCACTGTTCGGCTTCGTCGGCTCGTTTGCCCTGGCTAAATTCCTGCTGCGTGGCGAGGTGATCGAATGAATATGCAACTGTCACTGTGGGTCGAGATTCCGGTGGCGATCCTGCTGGTGCTCAGCAGCCTGTTTGCGCTGATCGGTGCCGTCGGGCTGCTGCGGATGAAGGATTACTTCCAGAGCATGCCCCCGCCGGCCCTGGCCTCGACACTGGGTGG
>DQGF01000099.1:0-156 GCA_003525045.1 Pseudomonas sp.
CCAGTTGGACTTCTCGGTGTCGAGAAAAATGATGCGGGTGCCGTCGTATTTGTGATCGTCATCGGACCAGACGTAGAAATCCCGCGCCGCCGAACCTTTCTTGGCCTTGCGCGCACGCTGGAACCAGGCGTGTTGATCCGAGGTGTGGTTGATGAC
>DQGF01000099.1:466-10880 GCA_003525045.1 Pseudomonas sp.
GAGGTGTGGTTGATGACCAGCTCGGTAATCACCCGTAGCCCGCGTTTGTGGGCCTCGGAAATGAAACGCTTGGCGTCGGCCATGGTGCCGTAATCGGAATGCACACCACGGTATTCGGCGATGTCGTAACCATCGTCGCGCCGTGGCGAAGGATAGAAGGGCAACAGCCAGATGGTATTGACGCCGAGGTCGGCAATGTAATCGAGTTTGGCGATAAGACCGGGAAAGTCGCCGATCCCGTCATTGTTGGAGTCGAAAAACGATTTGACGTGAACCTGGTAGATCACTGCATCCTTGTACCAGAGCGGATCCTTGATAAAGGTGGCTGCCTTGGGTTTCTTCGCCATTTGAAACTCCTGTTGAATGCAAAATAACCACTGAGCCGGGCGCCAATCCGAGGAGTGGTCGTTGCCTGTGGCGAGGGAGCTTGCTCCCGCTCGGCTGCGAAGCAGTCGTAGAATTTGTCAATCGGGTGTACCTGAAGAAAACAGGGCCGCTGCGCGCCCCAGCGGGAGCAAGCTCCCTCGCCACAAAAGCTCATCTCCCTCTGAAGCACGGTGCACCTCAAGTAGTAGTCGTAAATCGCCAGATCCCGAACGGCTGATGCGCCGGGTCGATACGCATGAACTGGTACTTGCCGTGCCAGGTCCAGCGATGACCGCTCATCAGATCTTCGCCCTGGCTGCTGGCGTCGTCCGGCAAACCCATCTCCCACAGCGGTAATTCGAAATTCGCTTCCTGGACGTTATGCGGATCCAGGTTGACCGCCACCAGAATGAAATTGCTGCCATCGGCACTGCGTTTGCCGAAATACAGAATGTTGTCATTCCAGGCGTTGTAGACCTTCAGCCCCAGGTGCGTCTGCAGTGCCGGGTTCTGTCGACGAATACGGTTGAGCTGGGCGATCTCGGCAATGATGTTGCCCGGCGCGTTGAAGTCCCGCGGGCGAATTTCATACTTCTCGGAGTTGAGGTATTCCTCCTTGCCTGGCACGGGTGCCGACTCACAGAGCTCGAACCCCGAATACATGCCCCATAGACCGGAACCCATGGTCGCCAGCGCGGCGCGGATCAGGAAACCGGCGCGTCCCGATTCATGCAGGAACGCCGGGTTGATGTCCGGCGTGTTGACGAAGAAGTTCGGCCGGTAGCATTCGCGCCACGGTGACTCGTTGAGTTCGGTTAAATAGGTCGCCAGTTCGGCCTTGGTATTGCGCCAGGTGAAGTAGGTGTAGCTCTGGGAATAGCCGACTTTGCCCAGGCGCGCCATCATCGCCGGGGTGGTAAAGGCTTCGGCCAGAAAGATCACTTCCGGGTGCAACGCTCGCACATCGGCGATCAACCACTGCCAGAACGGCAGCGGCTTGGTGTGAGGGTTGTCGACGCGAAATATCTTCACGCCCTCCTCGACCCAACCGACCACGACGTCGCGCAATTCAACCCAGAGACTGGGGATTGCATCGGTGGCGTAGAAGTCGACGTTAACGATATCCTGGTATTTCTTTGGCGGGTTTTCGGCATATTTGATCGTGCCGTCCGGCCGCCAGTTGAACCAGCCCGGGTGTTGTTTGAGCCACGGGTGGTCCTGAGAACACTGGATGGCGAAGTCGAGGGCGATTTCCAGCCCATGCTCAGCGGCTGCCGCTACCAGCCGGCGGAAGTCTTCCCGGGTGCCCAGTTCCGAGTGAATCGCCTCATGCCCGCCCTCTTCGCTGCCGATGGCATAGGGGCTGCCTGGATCATCGGGTCCGGCGCTAAGGGAATTGTTCGGACCTTTGCGGTAGCTGCGGCCAATCGGGTGGATCGGTGGGAAGTACAGCACGTCGAAGCCCATGTCCTGGATCATCGCCAGCCGCGAATGCACATCGTTGAAGGTGCCGTGGCGAGCCGGGTCATCCGTGATCGAGCGTGGAAACAATTCATACCAACTGGCGAACTGCGCCAGTTCCCGCTCGACGTCCAGCGGATATTCGGGACTCAGGCTTAAATATGCGCGGTGATCAGCCTGCGCCATTAACTCGGCGCTACGTTGGTGCAGGAACAGCGCGACCTGCTCGGTTTCGAGCAGCCCGGACAATTCATGGTGCAGCGCCGCCAGATCTTCGCTCAGCTGACCTTCCGCACGCTCCGCCGCTTGCTGGACCTGGTTGCGTCCTTCCTGCAATTCCAGACTGACGGGCACGCCCGCCAGGTACTTTTTCTCAAGCTCATAGCGAAAGCTGGCGAACTGATCGATCCAGGCTTCGATACAAAATACATAACGGCCCTGCTCCACCACATGGAACTGGCCCTGCCAGCCATTATTGCCCAGGCTGGCCATGACCTCGCTTTGCCAGGTCTCGTCGCCCTCGGCACGCCAGCGCACCCGTACGGCCAGTTGATCGTGGCCATCGGCAAACACCTTGCTGGTCACCACCACGTCCTGCCCCGCCACGGCTTTGACGGCAAACTGCCCGCCATCGAGGGTCGGCATGGTGTTTTCGATCGCGATGCGCGGCAGCAGTAAAGCCTGCGACAGCGGCATATGCGGGTTGTAGTTGAGCTCTGTCGGTTTTTCAGCAGTCATCGAGCATCTCTCCTTTACGCCCCATGGACGCTCTTGTGCTTGGTTGCCATTCGCGCAAGGCCGTCGGCCCCGGAATGAACTCACTTAGGTTCCGAGCGACGGGCGCGGGTAAAAGTTCACGGGGATTTGCCAGAGTCATCGAGGGAATCAATTCCTTTGTGCGACGGTCAATCCACTTAAGCACGTCTTACGCCATGTGCCACCAGGAGGCTACAAAGATGGTTATTCCCGTCCCGGCTAAAACACCCGACCCGAACATCGATAACCCGACGATACCGCCGACCGAGCCGGAGCCGGTGCCTGAGCAAGAGCCACCGGGCACCACCCCACCGCCGCGGGAAGATCCGCCGGAGACCATGCCGCCGGTGATCGTCACGCCTGAATGATCCAGGGGATGTACACATCCAATGTAGGAGATGCCGAAGGCAACTACAGGTGATTGTGTTCCTTCTCGAACATCTTCACGATCTTCGGCATCACCCCCAGAATCAGCAATGCCAGCAACGTACTGAGCACCGCCGTCGCCTCGCGTCCCAACCCGGCTGAAACACCGATGGCCGCGGTCATCCACAAGCCGGCGGCGGTGGTCAGGCCTTTGACGTGGCCTTCGTCGCCCTCCCGGTTTTTCAGGATGGTTCCGGCGCCAAGAAAACCGATCCCGGCGATCACGCCCTGTAACACCCGGCTCATGGCGTCGGCCTGGGAGCCGGACATCTGCGGCACCAGCACAAACAGCGCCGCCCCCAACGCCACCAGCATGTGGGTGCGCACCCCGGCAGCCTTGCCTTTTTGTTCGCGTTCAAAACCGAGGATCCCGCCCAACAGCGCAGCCATCAGCAGGCGCACGGTGATGCGTGTCAGCTGTGACGCATCCGTGATGTCGGCGAACTCCGCTTGCAGAGTCACCCAAACCTCATGCCACCAGGCGTTCATGGCGCAGTCCTTGTGATGTGAATGGCTCGATAGAGGATGGACCGCGGCGACCATTAATCGGTTGCACAGAACGATGTCCGCCAATTGCGTCCTAACAGCTTAGAACCCTTCGAAAAAGGACACCTGACATGTCGATACGTATCGAAAACCAGACCTGCTTCTTCACAACCGAGAACGGCGAAGAAATTCGTCTGTGCCCCGACGTCACCATCATTACTGACTCTGAAAAGGCCATGTCAGCGGTGGAGCTCAATGGCCAGCGTATCTACATCACCGAAGCAGAAGCCGATGCATTGACCGTAGCAGGTGCCGTCGACGGTCGTAAGCATTTGAAGGCCACCGACGGTGATTCGGTGATTTGACTGACCCGTATCAACAACAGCCTCCGGCGCCTGATATAGGCGCCAGCATCCCGTTGCGACAGGTGCTTCAACTTGTCGCAGGCAGAGGCTTGCAGCCCGTCTGATCCGCTTTTTATTGCAATAGCTGAGTCTGTTATGCAAACAGATCGCCGCGCATAGTGCTCACGCCTGATGGAGGCTGATGAGCGATAGACCATGAGCGATAGAATCCCCGTCCGAACCCTGGAAAGCGTCCCGCCAGTACAAAGCTACGAGCCTTCGCGTGCAAAGATGAAGGCCAAGTCCAGCGACAACCTGATCCACACTCGCAGCTTCACCGGTCTGTTTCGCACGTTGCGCATGAGCGGCGCAGGGTTTCTGTTTTTGCTGTTCTTCGGCACCGTGTGGTTGAACTGGGGCGGCCGCCAGGCGGTACTCTGGGACCTTTCCGAAAGCAAATTCCACATCTTCGGCGCGACCTTCTGGCCCCAGGATTTCATCCTGCTCTCGGCACTGCTGATCATTGCCGCGTTCGGTCTGTTTGCGATCACCGTGTTCGCGGGCCGGGTCTGGTGCGGTTACACCTGCCCCCAGAGCTCCTGGACCTGGATCTTCATGTGGTGCGAGAAGCTCACCGAGGGTGAACGCAACCAGCGAATCAAGCTGCAAGCCGCGCCCTGGGGCCTGAACAAGCTGATCCGGCGCTCGGCCAAACACAGCTTGTGGCTGGCGATCAGCCTGCTGACCGGCCTGACCTTTGTCGGCTACTTCACGCCGATCCGGCCGCTGGCCGAAGAATTGCTGACCTTGCAAATGGGCGGCGTCAGCCTGTTCTGGGTGCTGTTCTTCACCGGTGCCACTTACATCAACGCTGGCTGGCTGCGTGAAGCCGTGTGCATGCACATGTGCCCCTATGCGCGGTTCCAGAGCGTAATGTTCGACAAAGACACCCTGACCATTTCCTACGATGTCGCTCGTGGCGAAAACCGCGGCCCGCGCAAACGCGACGTGGCACCGGTTGAAGTCGGACTCGGTGATTGCATCGACTGCCAGCTGTGCGTGCAGGTCTGCCCGACCGGAATCGACATCCGCGACGGTTTGCAAATGGAATGCATCGGATGTGCGGCGTGCATCGACGCCTGTGATTCGATCATGGACAAGATGGGCTATGCCCGTGGGCTGATCAGCTACACCTCGGAGCATGAGTTGCAGGGCGGCAAGACCCGTCTGCTGCGGCCACGGCTGATTGGCTACACCGCAGTGCTGCTGGTGATGATCGGCGCCCTCGCCTTGGCATTGGTCGAGCGGCCGATGGTCTCGCTGGACGTGAGCAAGGATCGTGGCCTGTTCCGCGAGAACAGTCAGGGGCAGATCGAGAACATCTATAGCTTGAAGGTCATCAACAAGACCCAGCAACGTCAGGACTACCGCTTGACCCTGGTCGAAGGCGACGGCTTCCAGCTGCAAGGCAGGACTGAACTGAGCCTGGCGCCCGGCGAGATCGTCGATGTGCCGGTGTCGGTGGCGATGACCAGCGAACGACCGAGCAGTGGGTCGCAGAGCATCAGCTTCAAGATTGTCGACAGTGATGAGCCAGCCATCTATAGCGTGGCCAAAAGCCGGTTTGTTGCACCGATGAATCGTTGATCCCTTAGACTGCGGTGCTGCCATTCGCGGGCAAGCCTCGCGCCTACGGGATGATGACCGTAGGAGCGAGGCTCGCCCGCGAAGAAGTCACCTCGATTTTTTCTGAACGACACCCATCCAGGCACCCGATGAAACGCTACGAAAAATTCGCCGACGACATCGCTGAACTGATCCGCTCCGGCGTCCTCGGCCCCGGCCAGCGCGTGCCTTCGGTGCGCTACGCCAGTCAGACCTACGGCGTCAGCCCGTCCACGGTGTTCCAGGCCTATTACCTGCTCGAACGCCGCGGGCTGATCCGCGCCCGGCCGCGATCCGGCTACTTCGTCAACGCCCATGCACCAAGCCCGTTTTCCGAGCCGGTGATCAGCAGCCAGGTCAACGAATCCACCGAAGTCGACGTCAGCGAACTGGTGTTCTCGGTCCTCGACTCGATCAAGGACCCGAACACTGTGCCCTTCGGCTCGGCCTTCCCCAGCCCTGCCCTGTTTCCGCTACAGCGCCTGTCGCGCTCCTTGGCCAGTGCCGCCCGGGACATGGACCCGCGCATGGTCGTCACTGACATGTCGCCAGGCAACCCGCAACTGCGTCGACAAATCGCCCTGCGCTACATGGTCGGCGGGCTGATGCTGCCCATGGAAGAACTGCTGATCACCAACGGCGCGCTGGAAGCGCTGAACCTGTGCCTGCAAGCCGTCACCGAACCCGGCGATCTGGTGGCCATCGAAGCCCCGGCATTCTATGCCTGCCTGCAAGTACTGGAACGGCTGAAACTCAAAGCCGTGGAAATCCCCGTACATCCGCGCGACGGCATCGACCTTGGCGTGCTCGCGCAAACCCTGGAACGCCACCCGATCAAGGCTTGTTGGTGCATGACCAGTTTCCAGAACCCCATGGGCGCAACCATGCCCGAAGCCAAAAAACGCGAACTGGTGGAGCTGTTGCGCACCCATCAGGTGCCGCTGATCGAGGACGATGTCTACGCCGAACTCTATTACGGCCAGCAGGCGCCGAAACCGGCCAAAGCCTTCGACACTGAAGGGCTGGTCATGCACTGCGGTTCCTTCGCCAAGAGTCTGGCCCCCGGCTACCGCATCGGCTGGGTCGCCGCAGGCCGCTACGCGCAGAAGATCGAACGACTGAAACTCATGACCTCGCTCTGCGCTTCGATGCCAGCCCAGGCGGCCATTGCCGACTACCTGCAACACGGCGGTTACGACCGGCACTTGCGCAAACTGCGTTATGCGCTGGAAGAACAGCAAAGCGCGATGCTGGCGGCCATTGCTCGCTATTTTCCGGCGCAGACTCGCGTCAGTCAGCCGGCGGGCGGCTATTTCCTGTGGCTGGAATTGCCGGCGCAGATGGATTCGTTGAAGTTGTTTCAGATGGCGTTGGCGCAGGGGATCAGCATTGCGCCGGGGCCGATTTTTTCGCCGACGCAGCGCTTCAGGAATTGTATTCGATTGAATTACGGGAGCCCGTGGGATGAGGCTTCGGAGAAGGCGATGGAGACGTTGGGGCGGATTGTCAGGTCTTTCTGACGTTTCGATGTCGCTCGATGGCTCGCTCCCACAGGGATACGCGGTCAACTGTGGGGGCGAGCCTGCTCGCGAAGAGGTCGGATCAGGCCCAGCACATCTCAAGCCTAACGCCCACCTCCAAGATCAACAAAAGTCCCGGTCGCATACGACGCCTTGTCCGACAACAACCACACGATCGCCTCCGCCACTTCATCCGGCCGCCCACCGCGTGCCATCGGAATCGCCGATTCCAGCTTGCTGACCCGATCCGGATCGCCGCTCAGTGCATGAAAGTCGGTGTAGATGAATCCCGGACGCACAGCGTTGACACGAATACCCTCGCCCGCCACTTCCTTGGACAGGCCGATGGTGAAGCTGTCCAGCGCACCTTTCGACGCCGCATAGTCCACGTACTCGTTGGGTGATCCCAGGCGCGAGGCGACCGAGGACACGTTGACGATGCTGCCGCCCTGGCCGCCATGTCTGGGCGACATGCGCAGGAGCGCGTGCTTGGCGCAGAGGATCGGCGCCAGGACGTTGGTCTTGAGGGTTTTGAGAATGCGGAATTCGGACATTTCCTCGACCCGGGACTTGCGCCCGACCGTGCCGGCGTTGTTCACCAGCGCCGTGACCCTTCCCAGTTCGCTGTCCACCCGTTGAAACAGGGCGATCACTTCGTCTTCGATGCTGACATCGGCGCGTACCGCGATAGCTTGCGCGCCGAGGGCGCGGACTTGCTCCAGCACCGTTTGGGCAGCCTCTTCGTCGGCCTGATAATTGATGCAGATCCGATAGCCCTGTTCGGCGGCCAACAGGGCGGTGGCGGCACCGATGCCGCGGCTGCCGCCGGTAATGACGATGACTTTGTCCATGCTGGCTTTCCCCCGTTATCAAGCGTAAGCAGTCGCAGCAAAGAATAACCGTCATTGGCGGGTTTTGCATGAAATCTGAGATGTGTCCTGTGGCGAGGGAGCTTGCTCCCGCTGGAGTGCGAAGCGCTCCCATATTCAACCACAGCGGTCTGTCAGGCAAACCTGGCTAACCGTGCTACGACTGCTTCGCAGCCGAACGGGAGCAAGCTCCCTCGCCACAAAAAGCGCCCTTACCCAAGAAGGTGCGTCAACCCGTAGCCAATTGCTCCCCACGATGAATATCCGCCATGAAGCGCGCCGCCGGCAGCGGATGGCCGAGCAGGTAGCCTTGCAACGAGTCGCATCCGAGTTTCGTCAGGAAGTCCTGTTGCACACCGGTTTCCACGCCTTCGGCGACGATCCGCAAGCCCAATGCCTGGCCGAGGGCGACGATGGCGGAAACGATGGCGGCGTCGTCACTGTCGTGTTCCAGATCGCGGACAAAACCCCGTTCGATCTTCAGCTCATTGGCCGGCAGGCGCTTGAGGTACATCAAGCTCGAATAGCCGGTGCCAAAGTCATCGATGGACAGGTCGACGCCCATTTCCGACAACTCCTGAAGCACCGTCATGCTCACATCGGCGTCGTTCATGGCGGTGGTTTCGGTGATTTCCAGGGTCAGGCTGTTGGCCGGCAAATGGTGCGTGGCCAGGGCATTGGCAACGCTCTGCACCAGTCCGACGTGGCAGAACTGCAAGGCCGAGAGATTCACCGCGATTCGCCAGTCGGTGTAACCGAGCAGATACCACTCGCGCATCTGCCGGCAGGCTTCGTTGAGCACCCAGTCGCCAATCGGAATGATCAGCCCGGTTTTCTCCGCAAGGTCGATGAACTTATCCGGCAGGAGCATGCCCTGGGTCGGGTGCTCCCAGCGCAGTAACGCTTCGGCGCCGACCGGACGGCCATTGGCCGCACCGAACTTGGGTTGGTAATAGAGGCTGAACTGAGGCTGGTCCAGCGCATTGCGCAGGTCTTGCAGCAGTTGCAGTTGCTTGCGGGCGTTGCTGTTCATCGAGGCGTCGAAGAAGCTGTAGCCGTTTTTTCCGGTGCCCTTGGCGTGATACATCGCCGCGTCGGCGTTCATCAGCAACTCTTCTGCGGTCTGGCCATTGCCCGGATAGACGGCGATACCGACGCTGGCCGATATCTGCAAGTCATGCTCGGCCACCCGGAACGAGCGCGCGATCAATCCGACCTGACGGGCCGCCAGGTTCAACGCATCATTCTCCTCGCCCAGTTGCACCAGCAGCACGAACTCATCGCCACCGATCCGTGCCAGGGTGTCCGGGCTGCGCAAATCCTCGCGCAACCGCAGGCTGACCGCGCGCAGCAACTGATCGCCCATGTGATGACCGAACGCATCGTTGACCGGCTTGAAACCGTCCAGATCGATGAACATCAACGCAAACCAACCACCCTGTTCCTGCACCTTCGACATCGCCTGATCGATGCGGTCAGCCAGCAATACCCGATTCGGCAGGCCGGTCAGGGTGTCATGCAGCGCCAGTTGGGTCAGTTCGCGATTGGCCTCGGTCAGTGAGTGGGCAAGGCTGGCGGTGCGCGCCTCCATGCGTGCATCGAGCACCGACGTCAGCAAGGCAATGGTCAATATCGCCAGGGTGGTGATCAGCACCAGGTTATCCAGGCCCTTGCCGCTCAAGCCATCAATCGCCGCACCGCAGAAACTGCCGTCGGCGAAACGCGCTGCGGCCATGGCGGTGTAGTGCATGCCGACGATGGCAATGCCCATGATGACCGCCGCACCGCCACGGATCAGCATCACATAGGGCGTGTGCTGGCGCAGGCGAAAAGCGATCGATAACGCGGCGCCCGACGCGCCGACCGCGATGAGCAACGACGCGCCAAACAGTGTCGGGTCGTAATCGATGCCCGGCTGCATGCGCATGGCGGCCATGCCGGTGTAATGCATGGCACTGATCCCGACGCCCATCACCAGCGCGCCGAACGCCAGTTGCCAGGCGGGTAACTTCGGCTGACTGACCAACCACAAGGCAAAGCCGCTGGACAGGATGCCGATCAGCAGTGACAGCAAGGTGAGGCTGACGTCGTATCCGAGGTCGATGGGCAGTTTGAACGCGAGCATGCCGATGAAATGCATCGACCACACGCCGATACCCATGGCAAAGGCTCCGCCCGCGGTCCATAAATGCACGGCTCTACCTTTGGCGGTCGCGATGCGTTCCGTGAGGTCGAGCGCGGTATAGGAAGCGAGAATCGCTACACAGAGCGAGATGATAACCAGTGTGGGGGAATAGCTGCCGATGAGCATGGGACTTCTCGCGACCGCCCCGTCGGACTGCTTCCGTTCTCGAGGGGCAAATCGGGCGATTGTACTGAAAGCGCAAAAGAACGCACTGACAAAATGAGCAAAAGGCCATCAAGCCGATGAAACGCTTGTTTGAGGGACCTGAATGCCTGCGTTGGCGATGACTACTGTGGCGAGGGAGCTTGCTCCCGCTCGGCTGCGCAGCAGTCGCAA
>DQGF01000099.1:11228-15008 GCA_003525045.1 Pseudomonas sp.
CTGCTGCGCAGCCCAGCGGGAGCAAGCTCCCTCGCCACACAGTTGGGTTATTCCTTGTCGCTCACCTGCATCGCCCCATCCCACCCGCCGCCCAGCGCCGCGATCAGCTGCACGCTGGCAATCAATCGGCTCTGCATCAAGTCCAGCATGTTGCGTTCATTGTTCAGCGTCGTAGCCTGGACCACCACTACATCCAGATACGCAATCAACCCGGCCTTGTACTGATTCTGGATCAGGCGCAGTGACTCACGCGCTGCATCCAGCGCTTGTTGGCGCACGGTGGATTCATTTTCCAGAACCTTGAGTTGTACCAGGTAGTTTTCCACCTCACGGAAACCATCGAGCACGGTCTGGCGGTATTTGGCCACGGTCTCGTCGTAGGCTGCCTCGCTGCGATCGACTTCCGCCGAGCGCTGGCCGCCGTCGAACA
This sequence comes from Pseudomonas sp., assembly GCA_003525045.1. Lineage (GTDB taxonomy): Bacteria > Pseudomonadota > Gammaproteobacteria > Pseudomonadales > Pseudomonadaceae > Aquipseudomonas. Next base: position 11,659 of record DQGF01000099.1, read on the forward strand.
AGGTCATCGCCAGTTGCGGCCCGACCGACCAGAAGCGGTTAGGCACGCTGATCCAGTTGTTGGAGGTGCTGCTGCTATAACCACCGTTCAAGCTCAGTGTCAGGTCCGGGTAATACGCGGCCTTGGCCACGCCGATGTTGGCATTGGCCGCCATCACCGAGCGCTCGGCGGAAGCAATGTCCGGACGGCGCTCGAGCAACTGCGACGGCAGGTTCAACGGCACGTCAGGCAATTCCGGTATGTCTCGGGTTTCCGCCAGGCTGAACTCGGCCGGCGGCAGCCCGATCAATACGGCAATGGCGTTCTCGAACTGGGCACGTTGCCAGATCAGGTCGACCATCTCGGCTTCGGTACTCTTGAGCTGAGTGGTGGCCTGTGCCACCGCGTCCTTGCCCGAAACCCCGGCGCGGTATTGGTTTTCGGTCATTTTCAGTGAGCGCTGATACGCCTCGACCGTCGCTTGCAGCAAACGTCTCTGCTCATCGATCACTCGCAACTGCAGGTAGTTCTGCACCAGCTCCGACTGCTGGCTCAGGCGCATTGCCGCCAGATCGGCAAAACTCGCCTCGGCGTTGGCGGTGTCGGCTTCAAGGCCCCGGCGCAGTTTGCCCCAGACGTCGGCTTCCCAACTGACCCCGGCCTGGGCGGTATAGGTGTCGCGAATGCCGCTGGAAGAACTGGTCAGGCTTGAGCTGCTGCTGCCGGTGCCCTGGCTGGAGCGGTTCTTGCCGACAGTCAGGTCCACGGTGGGGAAAAACGCCCCACGGGCAGTGCGAACCAAAGCCTGGGCCTGACGGTATTGGGCCTCGGACTGGGCGACTGTCTGGTTGGCGTTGTTCAGTTGCTCGATCAGGCCATTGAGCTGCTGATCGCCATACAACTCCCACCAGGCACCGCGGGCCAGGGAGTCGCTCGGATTGGCCTGGCGCCAGCCGGCCGCTTCCTTGTATTGCACCGGCGCAGCGGCTGACGGGCGCTGGTAATCCGGGCCGATGGCGCAGGCACTGAGCAGCGCCACGCACAGCGACAGGCTGAGTAAACGCGAGCCTCGGGCCGTGACCATGGGTGCAGCCGAATTGAAAAGCGAACGGTCAGTCATAGCGGAGTTTCCAGAGCAGCATCGGTACGCACCCCACGCCAGTGATTGAAGCGATGGCGCAGTTTGTCGAGATAGAGGTAAACCACCGGGGTGGTGTAAAGGGTCAACACCTGGCTGAAGACCAGCCCGCCGATGATGGTCAGGCCCAGGGGCTGACGCATTTCCGCCCCTTCGGCGCGGCTCAGCAGCAACGGCAGCGCGCCAAGAATGGCGGCCAGCGTGGTCATCAAAATCGGCCGCAAACGTTGCAGGCACGCGCTACGGATTGATTCCAGCGGTTCCAGGCCCTGATGCCGTTCGAGCTGCAAGGCCAGGTCGATCATCAGAATGGCGTTTTTCTTCACCACGCCGATCAACAGAAACAGGCCCAGCAACGAAATCAGGCTGAACTCACCGCCCAGCGCGTAGATGGAAAGCAGCGCACCCACTCCGGCCGAGGGCAACGTCGAGAGAATGGTCAGCGGATGGATGTAGCTTTCATACAGCACACCCAACACCAGGTACACCGCCACCAGCGCACCGAGAATCATCCACGGCTGGCTCTTCTGGGTGGCGGCAAACGCATCGGCAGTGCCGGACATTTTTGCGATCACGCCTTCGGGCAAGCCGACCTTGGCAATCGCCCGCTCGATGGCGGCCGTGCCCTGCTCCACCGTCACGCCTTCGGCCATGTCGAAGGCAATGCTCTCGGAGGCGAACTGGCCTTCGTGGCTGACCCGATCGTCTTCCAGGCTGTTTTCATAATGAGCGATGGTCGACAACGGAATCCGCGCGCCGTCGGCAGTGATCACCTGGACCTGCTTGAGGGTGATCGGATCCTGAGCGTATTTCGGGTTGACCTCCATCACTACCTGATACTGGTTGAGGCTGTCGTAGATCGTCGAAATCTGCCGCTGGCTGTAGGCGTTGTTGAGCACCGAGGTGACCATGTCCATGTCGACGCCCAGGCGTTTGGCCTGATCGCGATCGACAATCAGCGTGACTTGCTGGGCACCACGGCCTTCACGGGCGTCAATCGCCGTCAGTTCCGGCAATGCCTTGAGCGCGGCCACCACTTTTGGATACCACTCGCGCAATGCACCCAGATCGCCGCTTTGCAGGATGTATGAATACTGCGACGTGGTCTGTTCACGACCACCGCCGAATTGCAGATCCTGGTCGGCCATCAGCATCAGTTGCGCGCCAGCGACCTTGGGCATTTCCTTGCGCAGGCGTTCAATGACTTTCTGCGCGGACAGGTTACGTTCCTTGATCGGTTTCAGGCGCACCAACATGAAGGCGTTATTGGTTCCGTTGTTGCCGCCGATGAAGCCGGCGACGCTTTCCACCGCCGGATCCTTGAGCACCTCACGGCGGAAGATTTCCATTTTTGGCTGCATCACGCTGAACGACAGCCCGTCGTCACCGCGCACAAAACCGATCAGCTGGCCGGTATCCTGCTGTGGCATAAATGTTTTAGGAACAACAACATACAGAGCAATGTTAACGCCGACCGTAACGATCAGACTGAACAGAGTCAGACGACGGTGACGCAGCACCCAGTCGAGGCTGGTGGCGTATTTGCCGACCATCCACGCGTTGGCCCGCTGACTCCAGCGCTGCAGACGGTTTTCCTGACCCGGAGTGTGCGGCTTGAGCCAGCGGGCGCAGAGCATCGGCGTCAGCGTCAGCGAGACCACCAGCGACACGACGATTGACGCCGCCAGGGTGATGGAAAACTCGCGAAACAGGCTTTCGACAATCCCGCCCATGAACAGAATCGACAGAAACACCGCCACCAGCGAGACGTTCATCGACAGCAAGGTGAAACCAACTTCCTGGGCCCCAAGGTACGCCGCCTTCATCGGCGGCACGCCCTTGTCGATGTGCCGGGAAATGTTTTCCAGCACCACGATGGCATCGTCCACTACCAATCCGGTGGCCAGAATCAGCGCCATCAGCGACAGGTTGTTCAGCGAAAATCCGTAGAGGTACATCACCGCGAACGTACCGACCAGGGATACCGGTACGGCCAAGGTCGGAATCAACGAAGCGCGGAAGTTACCGAGAAACAGAAATACCACCAGAATCACCAACGCCACGGCAATCAGCAGGGTCATTTCCGCTTCGTGCAAGGTCGCCTTGATCACCGGCGAACGGTCCATCGCCAGGTTCAGCTTGACGCTGGCCGGCAGCACCGCCTGCAAGGCTGGCAATTGGGCCTTGATCTCGTTGACCGTCTCGATGATGTTGGCGCCGGGCTGGCGGAAGA
>DQGF01000099.1:15364-15645 GCA_003525045.1 Pseudomonas sp.
CGGTCCTCGACGCCGTCGCTGACCTTGGCCACATCCTTCAGGCGCAGCGCCGCCCCATCGGCGTAGTGGATGATCAGTGACTCGTAATCCTTGGCCTTTTCCAGTTGATCGTTGGCCTGCACCTGCCACAACCGCTGGCCGTCTTCGACCGAACCCTTGGGCCGGCGCACATTGGCATTGGCGATGGTGTTGCGCACATCGTCCAGCGCCACGCCGTACTGGTTCAGCGCCTGGGGTTCGAGTTCGATACGCACCGCAGGCAAGGAGCTGCCGCCGATCTG
>DQGF01000099.1:15931-16158 GCA_003525045.1 Pseudomonas sp.
GGCAAGGAGCTGCCGCCGATCTGCACTTCCCCGACACCCTGCACCTGAGACAGGCTCTGGGACAGGATCGTCGAGGCCAAATCGTAGAGTTGGCCTTTAGCCAGCACGTCCGAGGTCAGCGACAGCACCATGATCGGCGCCTGGGACGGGTTGACCTTCTTGTAGGTCGGCATGCTGCGCATCCCGCTCGGCAGCAGGTTGCGCGAGGCGTTGATCGCCGCCTGCAC
>DQGF01000527.1:0-495 GCA_003525045.1 Pseudomonas sp.
GCAAGCTCGCTCCTACAGGGGAGCTGTGGTGTTCGTTAGATCTTCTTACAACACCGAAGCCGTTTCCGGCAGTTTCGGCTGGCGATACAGGTCCAGCAGCACCTGATCCAGCACCGAGGAGGCGCCAAACGGTGCCTTGTCGTTGAGGATCGCCACCACCGCCCAGGTGTTGCCGTTGATGTCGCGGCTGTAGCCGGCAATGGCCCGTACGGTATTCAGGGTGCCGGTCTTGATGTGCGCTTCACCGCGCATCGCAGTGGTCTTCAGGCGTTTGCGCATGGTGCCGTCGGTGCCGGCTATCGGCATCGAACTGATGAACTCGGCCGAATACGGGCTTCTCCAGGCTGCTTGCAGCATGCCGGCCATTTCACGGGCACTCACCCGTTCCGCACGGGACAGGCCGGAACCATTCTCCATCACCAGGTGCGGCGCGGTGATGCCTTTCTTCGCCAGCCACTGACGCACAACACGCTGCGCAGCCTTGGCATCGTCGCC
>DQGF01000527.1:738-2448 GCA_003525045.1 Pseudomonas sp.
AGTTGTTCCTTTTCTCCCCCAGCCACTGGCGCACCACACGCTGCGCCGCCTTGGCGTCGTCGCCGTCGGCTTCGGTGCGGAACTGCGCACCCAGGCTCAGGAACAGCTGCTGGGCCATGGTGTTGTTACTGTATTTGTTGATGTCGCGGATGATTTCCGCCAGATCCGGCGAGAAGGCACGCGCCAGGACCTTGGCGTTTTTCGGCGTTGACGCCAGTACATCCTTGCCCTGAATGCTGCCGCCCAGCTCCTTCCAGATCGCCCGCACCGCACCGGCGGTGTAGGTCGCGTGGTCGAGCAGCGACAGGTACGTCTGGGAACTGCAGCCATCGCCCAACTGGCCGCCGACGGTCACGGTCACGCTGCCGTCGGCCTGGGTGACCGGGTTGTACCGTACGCCACCCGTGCATTGCTTGGAGTTGATGGCCTTGACCTGGTTTTCGATGCGAATGCTGGCGATCGGCGGTTCCACCGACACCAGCACCCGGCCGTTGTCGTTGCGCGCCACAAAACGCAGGGCCTTGAGATTGACCATCAGCGAATCGGGTTTGACCAGGAACGGCTTGTTGTCGTCATTGCCGTCGTCGTTGAACTCGGGCAGTTGCGGTTGCATGAAGAAGTTGCGGTCCAGCACCAGGTCGCCGGTGATCTGTGTCACGCCGTTGGCGCGCAGGTCGCGCATCAGCAACCAGAGTTTTTCCATGTTCAGCTTGGGGTCGCCGCCACCCTTGAGGTAGAGGTTGCCGTTGAGGATGCCACCGCTGAGGGTGCCGTCGGTGTAGAACTCGGTTTTCCACTGGTGGTTCGGGCCGAGCATTTCCAGGGCCGCGTAAGTGGTGACCAGCTTCATGGTCGAGGCCGGATTGACCGAGACGTCAGCATTGTAAATGGTCGGGGTGCCAGGGCCGTTGAGCGGGATCATCACCAACGACAGGGCGTTGTTCTGCAGTTTGCTGGCCTTGATGGCCTTTTCGACGTTGGGCGACAGACCGGTATTGATCGCAGCGGCGGTAACAGAGAAGGCCAGGGGAAGGAGTAAACCGGCCAGCAACAATGGGCGCAAAGACTTGATCATGTGCAATAAAACCCTACAGCCGAGGGGAAAAAGACGAGGGCATGAAGATGAATTCCCTCAGTGGTCATGAAAGTGTCGGCATTATGCCCCAAGGTGTAGCGGCTTGTGCCGTGCCCTGGCCTGCAAATCCGCTATTTTTTACCGACGGTAGGCGTGGTGGTGCCGAGAGACGGGCAATCGGCGCCTTAAACTGCTAAAGTGCCGCCCGTTATTACTTATGAGGATTGTTCCAATGGCGACTAACCGTTCCCAGCGTCTGCGCAAAAAACTGTGCGTCGATGAATTTCAAGAGCTGGGTTTCGAGCTGAACCTGGATTTCAAAGAAGATTTGGCTGATGAAGCCATTGATGCTTTCCTCGACGCATTCCTGAAAGAAGCCATGGAAGCCAACGGTCTTGGCTATGTCGGCGGCGATGACTTCGGTCTGGTTTGCCTGCAGAAGCGTGGCTCGGTTTCCGAAGAGCAGCGTGCCGCTGTTGAAGCCTGGCTCAAGGGCCGTAGCGAACTGACGGAAGCGACCGTCAGCCCGCTGATCGACGTCTGGTACCCGGAAAAGCCGATCAATCCGGTAGCCTAAAGCAGCGGCAAGTTACAAGCTTCAAGCGGCAAGCTGAATCCGCTTGAAGCTTGAAGCT
>DQGF01000527.1:2770-5179 GCA_003525045.1 Pseudomonas sp.
GCTTGAAGCTTGAAGCTCGAAGCTTATAGCTGCTGTTTCCAATTCAAGATCACCAACGTCAACACCCCCGCCACAATCCCCCAGAATGCCGACCCAATGGAAAACAGCGTCAACCCCGACGCCGTGACCATGAAGGTGATCAGCGCTGCTTCACGCTCCTTCACTTCGCTCATGGCAATGCTCAAGCCATTGATGATCGAGCCGAACAACGCCAGCGCGGCAATCGACAGCACCAACTCTTTAGGCAATGCGGCAAACAGCGCCGCCAAGGTTGCGCCGAACACCCCGGCGATCCCGTAGAAAATCCCGCACCAGACGGCTGCCGTATAGCGCTTGTTGCGATCCTCATGGGCATGGGGCCCGGTGCAGATCGCCGCGCTGATCGCTGCCAGGTTGATCCCATGGGAGCCGAACGGCGCCAGCAGCAACGAGGCGAGGCCGGTGGTGGTGATCAGTGGCGAAGCCGGCACGCTGTAACCGTCGGCGCGCAATACAGCGATACCCGGCATGTTCTGCGACGTCATCGCCACCACGAACAGCGGGATACCGATGCTGATGGTCGCGGCCAGGGAGAAGTGCGGGGTGGTCCAGACCGGTGTCGCCAGTTCCAGGTGGAAACCGCTGAAATCGAGCAAGCCCATCAATCCCGACAGCGCCGTGCCGATCAGCAATGCCGCCAGCACCGCATAACGCGGTGACAGGCGCTTGACCAGCAGATAAGTGAAGAACATCCCCAGCACCAACGCGGTGCGATGCTGCGCGGCGACAAAGATTTCGCTGCCGATCTTGAACAGAATGCCTGCCAGCAAGGCTGCGGCCAATGAGGCCGGAATTTTTTTCACCAGGCGCTCGAAGCTACCGGTCAAACCACAGACCGTCACCAGCACCGCGCAAGTGATGTAGGCGCCGATGGCTTCGCCGTAGGTCACGCCGCCCAGGCTGGTGATCAGCAAAGCTGCGCCGGGGGTCGACCAGGCGATGGTGATCGGCGTGCGATAACGCAACGACAGGCCGATCGAGCACACGGCCATGCCGATTGAGATCGCCCAGATCCACGATGAAATCTGCCCGCTGGTCAGGCCCGCCGCTTGCCCCGCCTGGAACATCAGCACCAGGGAGCTGGTGTAGCCGGTCATCATTGCGATGAAGCCGGCGACGATGGCCGAAGGTGACGTGTCGGCCAGGGGGCGGAGCTGCGTGTGCGTGGCGTCGGTCATGACAGCGGTGTTCCTTGCTCAGATAAAGATGTCCGTAGCAACACGATCCCTGTAGGAGCGAAGCTTGCTCGCGAAGGCGATTTAACATTCAACATTTATGTCGACTGACCCTCCGTCTTCGCGGGCAAGCCTCGCTCCTACAGGAGATCGCAGCGGCGGATTCTGCGTTCAAGCCTAAACTCAAACGTTATGGATCATTGCAATACAGCCGCGGCGACAAACAGCCGTACAGTCGTGTTGCCACCCTCCATTGTGTACAATCGCAGTGTTTTTTACGCGATACTTGCCAGTGACCCACTGTGCCGTATTACAGTCACGGTCAATTCGCCGCCGTTCTCCCGACTCGAGTGCCCATGAACGAACAGTTGCAGCCCCTAAAGAAACAACCGCGCGCAGTCAAAGCCGGCCGCAGCGGCACCCAGGACGATATTGTCTACGCGCATATCTTCGAGGCCATCCTCGAACAGCGTCTGGCGCCCGGCACCAAGTTGAGCGAAGAAGCGCTGGGGGAAATTTTCGGGGTCAGTCGCACCATCATTCGCCGTGCGCTGTCGCGCCTGGCCCATGAAGGCGTCGTGCTGCTGCGTCCGAACCGCGGCGCAGTCGTCGCCAGCCCGAGTGTCGAAGAAGCCCGTCAGGTGTTCCTGGCCCGGCGTCTGGTGGAGCGTGCGATCACTGAACTGGCGGTGCAGCACGCCACTGCCGAGCAGATTGCCGAATTGCGACAGATGGTCGATGACGAGCGCGACAGCTTTTCCCGCGGCGATCGCGGCGCCGGTATCCGTCTGTCGGGCGAATTCCACCTTAAACTGGCCGAAGCGGCGAAGAATGCCCCGCTGATCAGCTTCCAGCGCAGCCTGGTGTCGCAGACTTCGCTGATCATCGCCCAGTATGAAAGCGGCAACCGTTCCCACTGTTCTTACGATGAACACACCCAGCTGATCGACGCCATCGAAGCGCGCAACGGCGAGCTGGCGGTGGACCTGATGATGCATCACATGGATCACATCGACAGCAAACTCAACCTCGATGAAGAAAGTGCGTCGGATGACCTGCATGCGGTGTTCTCGCATTTGTTGCAGACCAAGAAGCCGGGGCGGCCTGTGGCCAAGCTGTAGGAGCGAGCTTGCTCGCGATGGTCGTTAACGATTAGGCGTGTTTACTGGCTGAACGCGGCGCTCTTGAGTCCATC
>DQGF01000597.1 GCA_003525045.1 Pseudomonas sp.
GGCTTGCCCGCGAAGGCGCCAGTTCAGACAATCAATTCAGGAATACTGAACCTCGATCTCATCCAACTGATGATCAAAGCTTTTAAGCCGAGCAGTCCAGGTATAAACCAACACCTCAAAATCCCGATTGATCACCGCCCCGCCCGTCACTTCCGAGCGCGGGTCGCAAAAGTCCAGTTGATAGCGTTCCCGGGCCATGGCGGTGGCGACATCGGAGAGTTCACGGGCGTTATTGAGCCAGTGCCGGCCGTCTTCGGCGATCTGCTTGTCCAGCTCCAGACATTGTTTTTTCAGCGCTTCGAGGCTTTTTTCCAGCGGCGTTCCGGTGAGTTCGCCCATGACCTCCTGGAACGTGCGCCCCGGTTGCCAGTAACTGCCCCAGAAATATCGGTCAAACACCGTTTCGACGCGACGCAAAGCCACCTTGGTGTCCCAGATCAGCACCAGGGTTTTGCCTCGTTCACACTGTCTTTTTTTGATGCGCTGGCCCTGGACCGACGCCCAGGCCACCACCACGATAGCCATCACGGCAATCAGCGCGGCGGCGCTGTCGAGGAACACCAGCGCCTTGTCGATCTGATGGGCCAGCATGATGCCGTAGAAATAAGTGGCCGAGAGCAGCACCAACGCCGCAATAGCGCACCAGAAGCCGGGAGCATAAGGGTTTTTCATTATTGGTATCCCCATGACCAACGCGAGCCTTGATCGATGAGTTCGGCGAGCGATCTCATCAAATCAAAGCATAGCAATGACCTCAGGGTTTGCCGGGGTTCGAGGCTTGCGTTCGTCCGCTTTCCCAACCACCGCCCAACGCCAGGAACAAATCGATCTGGCTCATGGCAACTTGCGTGTTGGCGGAGGCCAGTTGCGCCCGTACGTCGGTATAAGTGCGCGTGGCTTGCAGATCGGCCAGGAACGAGGCGCGACCGGCGGTGAAAAAGCGGTGGGTCTGGTCCGCGGCCAATTGCGCCGACTGATCTGCATCCGCCAATGCATCGCGGCGTTGCAGCAAGGCCGAGTACTGGGCCAGGCCGGTCTGTGTCTCGCGGATGGCGTTGAGCACCACGCCGTCGAAATGCGCCAGCGCGCCCTGGGTCGTCGCTTCGGCCTCACGAATTCGCGCCCGGGAGCCATTGGACGGCACGGTCCAGCTGAGCAACGGGCCGAAACCCCAGCGATTGGTCGCCGGTTTGCCGAGGTTCTCCAGGAGGCCGACGGTACCGACGGTCGCCCCGATGCTGATGTCCGGGTACAACTCGCCGGTGGCAATGCCAATACCCGCGGTCGCGGCAGCCAGTCGGCGCTCGGCCTGCCGAACGTCGGGACGGCGTTTAAGCAAGGTTGCACCGTCACCGACCGGCAACAATTGCGCAATTTTCGGCAGTTCGGCGCAGTTGCTGGTGCCGGCCGGCAATTGCTCGACCGGTTTAGCCAGCAGCATCGACAAGCGGAACAATCCAGCCTGACGCGCCGCTTCATAGCGGGGCATGTCGGCGCGCAAAGACTTGAATTGGGTTTGCGAGCGGGTGACCTGGGTTTCATCGCCACGCCCGGCGTCGCGCAATCGCTGGATCAGCGTGGTGCCCTGGGCTTGCAGGTCGAGGGAATGCTGGGCAATTTCCCGCTCTTCGTTGGCCGCGCAGACCTGGGTGTAGGCCCGAACGACATCAGCCACCAGGGTGATTCGAGCGGTATCCGCAGCGGCCTGAGTCGCATCGGCATTGGCCTTGGCCGCTTCGATCCCGCGCTGCAACGTACCGAACAGGTCAAACTGATACGAGGTGGTAATGCCGATGTCGCCCACATTGGCCACCGGCACTTTATCCGCCAGCAGGAACGCTTCACCGGACTCCTGCAAACGCTGGGCGCCCATTTTCACCCCACCGCTCCAGCCACCGGCAGCCTGGGCTTCGTCGACCTGAGCGCGGGCCCGGGACAGGTTCGCCGCCGCCACGCGCAAATCGGTGTTGGACGCCATGGCTTGCTGCACCAGTTGATCGAGGCGTGGATCCTGATACAGGCGCCACCAATCGCCGGGCACCGGTGCCGAAACGACATTTTTGCCCTCCGTCGCCAACTCGCCCTGCAAATCTTCACGGTGTACGGCAGCTTCATCCGGCAAGTGATAATCCGGCCCGACCACCTGACAGGCCGACAGCAGCAAGCCTAATCCGGCGACCACCCAACCCGAAGCCTTGCTCATCTCGCGGGTTCCCCGGTCTGACCGTCAATGATCGATACCGTGGCCGTACGCCCGGCGATCATGCGGAAATCCGCCGGCACCTCGTCGAAAGCGATTCGTACCGGAATCCGCTGGGCCAGCCGCACCCAACTGAACGCCGGGTTGACGTTGGGCAACAGGTTGCTACCGCTGCTGCGGTCGCGGTCTTCAATGCCGGCGACGATACTTTCCACGTGCCCGCGCAGACGCGCACGGTCACCGATCACCCGAATGTCGACGCTTTGACCGACATGAATGCCATCCAGTTTGGTCTCTTCGAAATAGCCATCGATGTGAAAGGAAGTGCTGTCCACCACCGACAACACTGGACGGCCGGCGGTGACGAACTCCTGGTTGCGCGGCGCTCGGTCGTTGACGTAGCCGTCCACCGGGCTGCGGATGGTCGAGCGGTCGAGGTTGAGCTGGGCGCTATCCACGGCAACCTGGGCTTCCATCAACGCCACTTCCGCACGAGCCACCCGGGATTGGCTTTCTTCCAGCTGCTCGCCCGGCACCAGATTGCCGAGGCCGCGGTTACGTTTGGCTTCCCGCTGCGCCTGGGCCAGGGTCTCCTGACGGTCTGCGACTGCGGCCTTGGCTTGGCGCAGGGCCAGTTTGAAGCGATCCTGGTCGATGCTGAACAGCACCTGGCCACGTTTCACCAACTGGTTATCGCGCACCGCAACCTGCTGGATCAGCCCGGAGACATCCGGGGCGATCTGCACAATGTCGGCACGGATGTGCCCGTCACGGGTCCAGGGCGCGAACATGTAATACATCACCATGCGCCAGACCATGACAACGGCGAAGGTCACGATCAGCAGGGTCAGAACCACGCGACCTATGGTCAAAAACGGTTTTTTCATGTCATCAGGTATCGACTGAGTGAGTCCACGGCGCCGAGCAGCAAAGCGTAGAGAGCCACGTTGAACAATGCCCGGTGCCAGACCAGACGGTAAAAGTGCAGGCGCGTGAGCAACCCGTGCACCAACAGGTACAACACGTACGTAATACCCATCAGCACCAGCAGCGTAGGCAGGAACACCCCGCTGAGATCCAGATCACCGATCATAAAGGCGCTCCATCGATGCCATGGGGCAACTGTTCTCCAGGTTCGCCGGCGCCGACGAACTCCACACCCGGCAGCAATGCCAGGCGCAAGCCGCTCAGGGCGTGCAGCAAATGCAGGCGGGCGCCCTCATCGCACTCGGTGTCGAGGGCGCGACGGGTGCGGTCCAGAGTCATCAGCAACGGGCTCGGCGCCGGCAAGCGTTCCCCGGCCTTGAGGCACGCCTTGAAATATTCGCCGACTTCGGCCACCACTTGATGCAACAGCACTTGTGGTACGCCGATCACTCGCGGTGTATAGGCCAGCAGGTCGAGCAGGTTCAGCGCCACGCGCACTTCCCGCAACGCGATGCCGGTGTCCTGGCCGGTCATGGCCAGGCGCGGCAAGTGCTGCATCAGGCGATCGAGGACCTGCACACCCAGCCGTCGGTGTTCTGCCAAGGAGGCCGGCTCAGTGAGACTGACGATGTCGCGCCAACTGAAACGGGTCAGGCGTTTCGCTGCCAGTTCCGCGCCGAACGGCCGCGCGATCAGGGTCCAGACAAAAGCGAACAACAAGCCCACGGGGCCGGCCAGGTTGGAGTTGGCGAAGCTGAGGAAATCCGCGTCGTAGGCGCCCTGAATGCTGATGAAAGACGAGGTATTGACGAGGGTCAGCAACATGCCCAGATAGAACTGCGGCTTTACCGTCAGGGTGCCAATGCAGATAAAAGGTACGGCGAACGCCAGCACCAGCATCGGAAAGTCATGCAGGTTCGGCAGGATCAAAAACAGGTAGAGGCTGGCGAACAGCACCGACATCGCCGTCCAGAAAAAGAACCGGTAGATCTGCGGTGCCGGATCGTCCATCGAGGCAAAGAAGCTGCACGCCACCGCCGCCAGAATCACCGCGGCGCCGCCATCGGTCCAGCCGAGCAGAATCCACAGCACCGAAGCGACNATNATGGCCGTGACCGTGGACGCCGCCGAATAGAGCATCAGCCCACGGTCGAGAAACGGCGACAGCCGACCGAGCCGCCAGTGCCGATAGACCGCGCGCCAGCTGTCCTG
>DQGF01000420.1 GCA_003525045.1 Pseudomonas sp.
ACCGCTTCCATCAGCGCCAGATCATCGATTCTCGGATCGTGAGTCAGTGCCACCACCGCGGTCGCCGCATGGCAACCACCGGCGGCGATGAACATCGAGGGCAGCACGCGTTGCATCTCCACGCCTTCAAGCTGGACATGCAGCATCTCTTCCCGGGGGTCGCAGGCGATGACTTCGCAGCCGATGGCGCGGGCAAAACTGGCGCAGACTTCCGCGACCGGCGAGAGCCCTGCCAGAATCAGTCGTAACGCCGGGCCAACGCTGATGCGCACCCTCTCGTCGACGACTTGCACCCGCTCGCTGCCGTGCCCGGTGTCTGGGTCCAGGCGCAAGGCACCGCTGCTCAGCTCGATGTGACGCAGCAGACGACGCTGACCCAGTAACGCCGCTTGCAGACTCTCCAGGTGCGCGATCCATTCGAGACTGGCAGCGCGGTGCTCGACCAGCACGATCAGCACGCCGCCACAGGGCAATCGTAGACGGTGGCGTTGCTCGACGCTGTCGCCATAACTGACGATCTGCGCCGGTTCGCGTAATTCACCGCGCGCCAGGCTTTCGAGAAACTCCTCTTCGACGCAGCCACCCGACAGCGAGCCGACGTGTTCGCCCGTGCCATTGGTCACCAGCATCGCACCCGGCGCACGCGGCGCCGAGCCATAGGTGGAGAGCACCGTGCACAGCCACTGGGCCTGCCCGGCGCGAGCCCATTGCAGTGCCTGGTCGATCACCTGAACATCGAGATGACGCATGTTTTCTATACCTCAAGCAAAGCGTGGTGCTGCATGCGGGGTTACGTTTACGGTAACCTGCGAGCAATCCTGTTCAATCGTTGATTCAACATGTCGCCTCAACAATTTTTGCAACTTGGGCCGCTGCGCCTGGAATATCGCCAACTGCCTCCGGCTGACCCATCGCGACCGACGCTGGTGCTGTTGCACGAAGGCCTCGGCAGCACCGACCAATGGAAAGACTTCCCCCTGCGCCTGGCCCAGGCCAGCGGTTGCGGTGTGGTCACTTACAGCCGTCAGGGTTATGGGCAATCGAGCCCGGTAACCCTGCCGCGTCCGCTGAACTACCTGAGCAGCGACGGCCCTCGTGAACTGCGGCAATTGCTCGATGCCTTGCAACTGCCGCAAGTGGTCTTGCTCGGTCACAGTGACGGCGCATCCATCGTCCTTGCCTATGCCGCCGCCAACGATCCACGTGTGTTGGGCAGCATTGCACTGGCGCCTCACGTGATTGTCGAGACCGAGAGCCTCGATGGCATTCGCCATACCACCGAGGTTTGGCATCAGGGCGAATTGCGCGAACGCCTGGCACGCCACCATGGGACAAATGTCGACGGCGCTTTTCACGGTTGGAGCGACAGCTGGTTGCACCCAGACTTTTCCCTGGACGATCTTGAAGCGCAGTTGGCTTATATCGAAAAGCCGCTGCTGGTCATTCAGGGTCGCGAAGACCACTACGCAACACCCGAGCAACTGGTGGTCATCCAGCGACAGGTGCCTGGACCGTGCCGCTGTGTGTTGCTGGATGACTGCCGGCACTTTCCCCAGACCGAAGCGACCGAGCAGACCTTGCAGCTGATCTGCGAATTCCTGGAGCGCCTCCCCGCCTTTATTTGAAATTGCCTTGGGTTTCCGGAATCACCACGCTGCCGATCAGGTAGATCACCGACAGGCCGGCGGCGAAAATCGCCAGCACCATGGGGATCTGCGCCGGGCTGCTGCTGACCAGGGACACAAAGGTCGGCATGGTTCCGCCGAGGGCGAAACCGATGTTCCAGGACAACCCGGTGCCGCTGGCTCGCAGCTCGGTGGCAAAGCGTTCGTTGAGGAAGATCAGAATCGGCGCGATGATCGCCCCGCCCATGAAGGCGATGCCCACGCAATACAACGCAGTGCGGGTCAGCGAGCCCGGTTCGGCGACACCAAGGAACATCATCGGCAGGCTCACCAGGTTGATCACACCCAGCAGCAAGAAAGTCTTCTTGCGACCGATCAGGTCACTCAGGTAACCGAAGGCCAGTGCTCCGACAATTGTTGCCACCGACCCATACATGAGCATCTGCGAAGTCTGCGTATGGGGCACTTTGGCGACCACGTTGAGCAATGTCGGCAGATAACCGCAGGCCAGGTAATACGTGGCACCGCCTCCGAACGTAATCAGCAGATTGACCAGCATCACGCCGCGGTATTCGCGACCAAACAGACGCTTGAGTGGCGACACGACCACTATTGCCGGCCCCTTGGTTTTGCGGGCTTGTTGCAGTTGCTGCCAGACCGGGGTTTCTTCCAGGTAACGGAACATCACCAGACCGAAAAACGTGCTGAGCAGGCCGCAGAAGAACATGAAGCGCCAGCCCCAGACGTCAAATTCCTCCCCGGGAAAGATCTCCGACAACACCAGATAAGTGACTGACGCCAACAGCGCGCCCATGCCGGCGCCGGCGCCACCGATCAACCCGGACATCAAGCCGCGATAGCGCGGCGAGATGGATTCGGTGCCGATGGTGTGAGTGGAGGCGACGATGCCGCCAACAAAGACGCCCTGAATTACCCGCAAGACCAAAAATAGTATCGGGGCCAACACCCCGACCTGGTGAATGGTCGGCAACGCGCCAAACAGTGCCGTGGAAATACCGACGCCGACCATCGACACCATCAACGCACGCTTGCGGCCGTGTTTATCGGCATACGCGCCGAAGATTGCCGAGCCCAGCGGACGCACCAGCAAGGCCACGGCGAACGAAGCATACACGGCGGCCAGCGAGAGTGTCGGGGTGTCCGAGGGGAAGAACATGCGGCCGATGATCGGCGCCACATAGAGCAGAATGAACAGGTCAAACAAATCCAGCGCCCAGCCGAATGTCGAGGCAAATGCCGCAAGCAAGGCCTTGCCCGGTGGAATCTGCGGTGTATCGATAGCGGCGCTGGTTGGTGATGCAGTTATTGTTGTTGTCGTGGTCATGGTTGCCTCACACAAACGGTGAATCGAAACGTTCTGCATCCCGGTGCGCGGGTTGCGGGTAATCAGCAGGTCAGCGGTGATATCTTGATGTGCCCTATCAGTGGCATTGAAGGGGCGGCAGGCCCTGCTCCGTAGGGGTGCACGCCGTTGCCGACATGCTCCCGGGCCTGCTCGCCGGTACGCATTTACTCGCCGGTGAACACTGCCGCACGCTTGCTGTGAAACGCTTCGACGCCTTCCTTGAAGTCCTTGGAGCTACGCAGACGGCTATAGCAGTGACCTTCCATTTCGATCGCGACGGTCAGCGGCGCATCTTCGTTGTCGTTGATCAGTTTTTTCGCCGTGCGCTGAGCCAGCGGCGAGAAGCGCCGCAGTTCATCGACCAACGCATCGACGGTGCTTTCCAGTTCGGTATCCGGCACGACCTCGGTTGCGATACCCCAGGCATGGGCCTGGTCGCCCGTGATGCGTTTGGCGCGCATCACCATGTGTTTGGTGCGGGTGATGCCGATGATTTTCTGCAGGCGTGCGGAACCACCCGAGCCCGGGATCTGACCCAGGTTCTGCTCAGGCAAGGCGTAGCGAGTGGTTTGCGAAGCAATGCGAAAATCGCAGGCCAGGGACAGTTCGAAACCGACGCCGAAGGTGTAACCACGGTTGGCAACGATCACCGGTTTTTCGCAACGTGCCGGTGCCGCGACGTTCCAGGCCAGCTTCGAAACGTGCTCTGGCGACGCTTCGAGAAAGCCCTTGATGTCGCCGCCGCTGGAGAAGTGTTCACCCACCGAGCGCAGCACGATGACGCGCACATCTTTGTGTGCATCGAGGGCTTCGAAGACCAGGCGCAGTTGATCGCGCTGCCCCATGGAAATGACGTTCAACGGCGCCCGGTTGAGGATGATGTCAGCGCGCTCGCGGGACACATCGACTTCAACCTGGAAGCCATCGAACTGAGTGTCGAGAAATTGCTGGATCGCTTGTTGTTGCATGGGAGTGTCCTCTGGATGATTAGCTGATGGCCTTCAAGGCCTGTTCCTGAAATTGGGCCAGCAGCACGCGCCGCAGCACCTTGCCAACTGGAGATTTGGGAATCTGATCGATGAACTGGTAACGCCGTGGCCGCTTGAATTTGGCCAGGCCCGAAGCGATGCAATGGGCATCGAGGTCGCATTCCGAGACCTCGGCGCGCAGCTTGATAAACGCGGCAATGATCTTGCCCCACTGCTCGTCCGGCAGACCGACCACCACCACTTCTTCCACTGCCGGGTGCAGAGAGAGCATGTTTTCGATTTCCGCCGGGCTGACGTTTTCGCCGCCGGTGATGATCAAGTCATCGACACGGCCCGTGACGAACAGATCGCCCTCCAGATCGAAGTAGCCGATGTCACCGGTGAAATACCATCCGTCACGCAACGCCTTGGCGGTCGCTTCGGGGCGGTTCAGGTAGCCTTCGAATGCCTCGTCACTCGCCAGGTCGGCGATGATCTGGCCCTCCTCCAATGGGTTGGCCTGCACGTCCACCGTTTCAGCATCGATCGGCACCACGCGCACTCGCTGGTTCATTGCACTGCGCCCTGACGAGCCGGGTTTGCGGTGAGCCTGCTGGTCGATGGTGAAGGTGTAGATCTCCGAGCTGCCGTAATGATTGACGAACAATTGCGGCTGGAACGCCTGCTCGACGCGACGCATCAAGCCGTCGCTCATCGGCGCGCCGGCAAAGCCGATTTTCTCCACACTGGCTACTCGCTCGCGGGCAAAGGCCGGGTGTTCGATGAGCATGTGGTAGAGCGTCGGCACCAGGTACAGGTTGCTGACCTTTTCCCGCTCGATGGCCTGCAGCGTGGCTTCCACGTCGAACTTCGGCACACAGACGAAATGCCCGTCGATCAGCGCCATGGACAGCAACGAACGCACGCCCATGGTGTGGTAAAGCGGCATGACACCCAGCGTGCATTCGCTCTGGCGGTAGAGGTTTTGCGCTACGTGGGCCACCGCCGCGGCGCGTTCGCAACGGTGCCGACGGGGCACGCCCTTGGGCTTGCTGGTGGTGCCGGAGGTGTACAGCAGCAGTGAAAAGTCTTCGGCGTCGGCCTGCAAAATGATTCCGGACGGGGTCTGCGAACACAGTTCCTCGAAACTCAGGTCGGTGTCGGCGGCACGGATACCGGCGGCGATCCGTGGCAGCCTTGTGGCGGCACTGCAACCGGCCACCGCGGCCACGGTCGCGTCGTCGTAAGCCAGTGCGCGGATTTGCGCATCTTCGATGCAGTAGCCCAGCTCATCGGCAGTCGAACGCCAGTTCAACGGGGTCATGACGATGCCCGCAAACTGACAGGCCCAATGCAGGGTCGCCATCTGCCAGCGGTTCTGCATCGCTACCAGCAGTCGGTCACCGCGTTGCAGCCCGAGGCGTTGCAAGCCCCGAGCTGCGCTCTGGATATCGACGAACCAGTCTTCATAGGTTTTCTTCAACTCACCGTCACTGACCGCCACAGCGAGCGGTCGGCGTTCAACGGCAGCGAGGAAGCTGCGTCCGAGATCGAACATTATTGTTATACCCCTTTGTTCGTTTGGCGCTGGGCAGCTACTTCGAGCACGGCCTGGACGATGCCGGTGTAGCCCGTGCAGCGACATAGATGCCCCGATAGCATGTCGCGTACCTGGGTCTCGTCCGGGTTGGGTACCCGTTCGAGGAAATCCACGCAGGACATGAGAATGCCCGCAGTGCAAAAGCCGCACTGCAAGGCGTGATGACGGCGAAAGGCTTGTTGCAGGTCGCTCAGTGTGTCGTCGTCGGCCAGGGACTCAACGGTCTCGATAC
>DQGF01000574.1 GCA_003525045.1 Pseudomonas sp.
GTTCCTTCTGATGCCTTCGCGGGTAAGCCTCGCTCCTACAGAGAATGCGTAACCCTGTAGGAGCGAGGCTTGCCCGCGAAGGCGCCATCACTGGCGATACAAATTTCGCCCCCTACCCCACAATCCCGCGAACAATGAAGTACAACAACGAAGGCCCAAGCAGACACCCAAGCCCGGTGTGGAAGGTCGCGGTCAACGCGCCGTAAGGCACCAATCGCCGATCCGTCGCCGCCAGCCCCGCCGTCACGCCGCTCACTGTCCCGGCCAGCCCACCAAACACCATCGCCGAGCGTGGGTTATCCAACCCCATCCAGCGCGCCGCCATCGGCGTGCCCACCATTACAAAAATCGCCTTTATCAACCCGGTGGCAATCGACAACGCCATCACGTCCGAACTCGCGCCAATCGCCGCACCCGTAACCGGCCCGACGATGTACGTCACCGCGCCAGCACCGATGGTGGTCATGCTCACCGCATCGCGATAGCCGAACACCCAGGCAATGCTCGCCCCGACGATGAACGGCAGGATCGTGCCCAACAGCAGCGCAATCGCGCCGATCAACCCGGCCTTTTTCGCTTCGGTGGCCTGCACTTCGAACGCCGTGGCGACGATTGCAAAATCCCGCAACATGGCGCCGCCCATCAGGCCAATGCCGGAAAACAGCGACAGGTCCGCCAGGCCTTTTTGCCCACCGGTCATGGTGCCGCCCACCCAGGCCAGGACCAGCCCAATGACAATGGCAATCGCCGAACCATGAATCCGCCCAAACGTCAGGCGTTTGGACAACACCACCGACACCCACATGATCACGCCGACGAAGGCGAATGCGGTGACCAGACCGTTATGTTCCAGACCTTTTTCAATGAGATCCCACATATCAGCGGCCTCCTACAGGTGTGCCGACGGGTGTAACTTCCGTCGGTTCATCGGGCAAGGGTTCACCTTTATGAGTGCGGCTGATCAGCGCAATCGTGCAGCCGCAGATCACCACCGAGCCGATGGCCGCCAGCACCGCCACCGGGCCGCCGTGCAACGCGGTCACAACGTTTTGCTGCGCCGCCATCGCCACCACCACCGGAATGTACATCGCGCCCCAGAAGCCGACGCCCATCTCGCATTCCCTGGTCATGCCGCCGCGCCTGTGCATCCACAACCGCGCGAAGATCAGCAGGATCATCGCGATCCCGACGCCGCCGACGTTGGACTTCACACCCAGCAACACGCCGAGCATGTCACCCATGATCACCCCTGCCAGCGTACAGATCGCCAACAGCGCCACACCGTAAATAATCATTGTTGTCGTCCTCAAAGTGCATCGTCGAATGTTGTTTTTGTTGTTCGAAGCCTGAGCCGGTGATCTAGGGTTGGCGGCTTCCCTCCTCACGCAACAGCGCCTGCAAGGTGTCGAGCCGGGCACCGTCGAAGGCAATCACGGTGCCCTGCTCGAACACCCGGCGCGCCAGCCCGGTCAGCACCGCACCGGGCGGCAATTCGATCTGTAGACGCACGCCTCGTTCGTAGGCGCTTTGTACCGTGCCGCGCCAATCCACCACGCGACACATGTTGAACGCCAGGTCGTCGCGCAAGGCCTCGGTGTTGATCACGGGCCGGGCGCGACTGCCGCTCAGGTAACCCAGGGTCGGCGCTTTGAGCTGCACCTTGGCGAAGGCCTCGGCCAGGGTTTTCGCCGGTGTTTCCAGCAACGGGCAGTGGGACGGCACGCTGACAGCCAGACGTTTGGCCAGGCCTGCTCCACGCGCTTTCGCCAGCTCGGCAACTGCCTTCATTGCACCCTCGCTGCCGGCAATCACCACCTGGTTGTCGGCGTTGATATTGGCCAGATACACCGGTGTTTCGTCACTGTGGATCTGCTCCAGCAACCCTTCGACCATGGCCAGTTCCAGACCGATGATCGCGGTCATGCCGTAGCCTTGTGGATAAGCCTGCTGCATCAGCTCACCGCGCAGGCTGACCAGATGCAGCGCATCACTGAAGCTCAAGGCACCCGCCACCACCGCCGCCGGATAGGCACCGATGGACAATCCGGCGACGTAATCCGCGGGCACCAACAACTGGCGTGAAGCTGCAACGCCGGCGATCAGCAGGCAAAGCTGAACCGCCCTGGTCGACTTCAATGCTTCTACAGAATCCAGAAGCAAAACGTCTTCGCCGAGGGCTTCACTCGCCTCATTCAGCGTTTCCCGAGGCCAACGATGGAGCATGCCCGGCTGCTGCGCGCCTTGGCCGGGGAACACCAGCAGACTGCTCACGCTGCTTGCTCCCGGGGATTCCACGGATCAATCACCAGACAGGCCTGGCGCGCATTTTTCAGCAAAACCCGACGTGCCGGGCTGGCCCATTCACGCAAGGCGATAGCCCCGAAAGGTGTCTGCAACTGCATGTCCACCAGACATTCGGCTGCATCCAGAAGCTTCACCAATACCTGCGCCTGAACGCGACCGAGCGGTTGCGGTGTGCGCAGGATCAGATCCAGATCGCTGCGCTCGTGCAATGCCTGAAAACCGCTGGCCATCTCGAACCCGGCGCTGCCACTGACACCCCACACCCAACCACAGTCATCGAACAGCGGACGCAGTTGATTAAGGGCACGCACTGCAGGTAAATCCCGATCGATCGAGACATGACAAAGCGCTTCCGGCCGCACCCGACGCTGGATCGAATCGATCGCCATAGACGTTGCAAAACGCTGTTCGCGCAACCGCCCACGCACCCCGACCGCGATTTGACCCGTGGCACTCAACGCACGCCGAACCACCACCGGCTGACCCGCGCTGATCGATTCGATCACCCACAAAGGCACCTCCGCTGGCAACTGC
>DQGF01000240.1:0-1686 GCA_003525045.1 Pseudomonas sp.
GCAAGCCTCGCTCCTACAGGTTGGTGGTGCGCTAACGGACTGCGCTAACACCATCGAGGGTCGAGAACGACGTGTCCTTGGCCGTCAGCAAAAAATCACGCATATACGGCGCATCCAGCATGTCGGCACGAATCCCCGCATACAAGGTCGCAAACAAACCCTTCTCACCCAGCCGCTTGGCCTTCACATAACCCCGCGAGCTGTATTCATGCAGCGCCCAATGGGGCATGCCGCACACCCCGCGACCGCTGGCCACCAGTTGCATCATCATCACCGTCAGTTCCGAAGTCCGGACCTGGGCCGGTTCGATGTCGGCCGGTTCGAGGAAGCGGGTGAAGATGTCCAGCCGATCACGCTCCACCGGGTAGGTGATCAAGGTTTCCGTGAGCAAATCTTCCGGGACGATGTAAGCCTTGCCCGCCAGACGGTGCTGGTTGGCCACCGCGAGCATCGCTTCGTAGGTAAACAACGGCACATAAAGGATGCCGGCCAGTTCCAGCGGGTCGGAGGTCACCACCAGGTCCAGATCGCCACGGGCCAGGGCCGGCAGCGGGGCGAAGGAGAAGCCCGAAGCCAGGTCCAGTTCGACTTCCGGCCAGGCATCGCGGAACTGGTCGATGGTCGGCATCAACCACTGAAAGCAACTGTGGCACTCGATCGCCATGTGCAAACGCCCCGCAGTGCCACCGGCCAGCCGCGCGATGTCGCGCTCGGCGCCACGCAGCAGCGGCAGGGTGGCGTCAGCCAACTGCAGCAGGCGCAAGCCGGCACTGGTGAAGCGCACCGGTTTGGTCTTGCGCACGAACAGCGGCATGCCCATGCGCTCTTCCAGCTCCTTGAACTGGTGGGACAGGGCCGACTGGGTCAGGTGCAGGCGGTCGGCCGCATCCACCAGGCTATCGGATTCGCGCAAGGCGTGCAGGGTCTTCAGGTGACGGATTTCAAGCACCGGGGGCTCCATGAGGAAAACTTGTGATCAACACGAAAAGGTTGAGTTTGTCTCATGTTGGGTTAGCTGTCGACAATAGCGCCATGTTTTACAGCATCTTTTATGGAGAGACATTTCATCATGGCCCTGGCACACACACTTGGTTTCCCACGCATCGGCGCTGATCGCGAACTTAAAAAAGCCCTCGAATCCTATTGGAAAGGCGATCTCGATCAGGATGCGCTGAAAAGTGTTGGCCGCCAACTGCGCGCCACCCACTGGCAGTTGCAGAAAGATGCCGGTATCGACCTGCTGCCGGTCGGCGACTTCGCCTGGTACGACCAGGTGCTGACCCACTCCTTGACCTTCGGCGTGATTCCCGAGCGATTCGACAGCGCCAAGGATGAACGCGGCCTGCCAACCCTCGATACCCTGTTCGCCATGGCCCGTGGCGCTACCACGACCTGCTGCGGCGGTGAACACAGCAAGGCGCAATACGCCCAGGAACTGACCAAGTGGTTCGACACCAACTACCACTACCTGGTCCCGGAATTCAGCGCTGACCAGCAGTTCAAACTGAGCTGGGAACAGTTGTTCGATGAAGTCGACGAAGCCAAGTCCCTGGGCCACAACGTCAAGCCGGTGATCATCGGCCCGCTGACTTACCTGTGGCTGGGCAAGGCCAAAGGCAACGACTTCGACAAGCTCGACCTGCTGGAGCGGCTGTTGCCGGTCTACGGTGAAATCCTCGGTCGTCT
>DQGF01000240.1:2014-8662 GCA_003525045.1 Pseudomonas sp.
CAAGGCGTGGAGTGGGTGCAGATCGACGAACCGATCCTGACCCTCGACCTGCCGCAAGAATGGAAAAATGCCTTCGAGCGTGCCTACCACATCCTGCAATACTCGCCGCTGAAAAAACTGGTTGCGACCTACTTCAGCGGTCTGCAAGACAACCTCGGCCTGGCGGTCGGCCTGCCGGTACAAGGCCTGCACATCGACGCGGTGCGTGCCCCCGACCAACTGCTGCACGTGCTCGATCGCCTGCCGACCTACAAAATTCTCTCGGTGGGCCTGGTCAATGGGCGCAACGTCTGGCGTTGTGAACTGGAGCCGGTGCTGGCACAACTGCAACTTGCCCAGGAACGCTTCGGCGACAACCTGTGGGTCAGCAGTTCCTGCTCGCTGCTGCACAGCCCGGTGGATCTGGAACGCGAGGATAAACTCGACCCGGAACTGAAAAGCTGGCTGGCCTTCGCCGTGCAGAAGTGCGGTGAAATCGCCGTGCTGCGTGATGCCCTGAACGACCCACAAGCGCCCAAGGTGCAAGCCGCCCTGGCCGAAAGCCGTGTAACCCAGGCCAGCCGTTCCCAGTCGCCGCGCATTCATAAAGCCGAAGTGCAGGCGCGCATCAACGCCATCGGTGCGGCCGACAGCCAACGCCACTCGCCGTTCGCCAAGCGCATCGAACAGCAGCGTGCTCGACTGAAACTGCCGGCGTTCCCAACCACCACTATCGGCTCGTTCCCGCAAACCGGTTCGATCCGACTGGCACGCCAGGCCTTCAAGCAAGGCAAACTGTCGGCCAACGATTACACCGACGCCATGCACAGTGAAATTCGCCATGCGGTACAAGTCCAGGAACGCCTGGGCCTGGACGTGCTGGTACACGGTGAAGCTGAACGCAACGACATGGTCGAGTACTTCGCCGAGCAGCTTGATGGTTATGTCTTCACAAGATTCGGCTGGGTTCAAAGCTACGGTTCGCGCTGCGTCAAACCGGCAATCATCTATGGCGACCTGAGTCGGCCGCAAGCCATGACCGTGGACTGGATCACCTATGCCCAGAGCCTGACCGACAGGGTCATGAAAGGCATGCTGACCGGTCCTGTGACGATGCTGATGTGGTCGTTCCCCCGCGAAGACGTCTCGCGCAAAGTCCAGGCGCAGCAACTGGCCCTGGCCCTGCGTGACGAAGTCGTGGACCTGGAAGCCGCCGGGATCAAGATCGTGCAGATTGACGAAGCCGCATTCCGTGAAGGCCTGCCGCTGCGCCGTGCACAATGGCAGGAGTATCTGGATTGGGCGGTGGAGGCGTTCCGCTTGAGTGCATCCGGCGTGCGCGACGAAACCCAGATCCACACTCATATGTGCTACAGCGAATTCAACGACGTGATCCAGTCCATCGCGGCGATGGACGCCGACGTGATCACCATCGAAACCTCGCGTTCGGACATGGAATTGCTGGAGGCCTTCGAAGCGTTCGACTACCCGAACGACATTGGCCCGGGCGTCTACGACATTCACTCGCCACGGGTGCCGGACACGGCCGAGATGGTCAAGTTGATGAGCAAGGCGGTAAAGCGGATTCCGGCCGAGCGGCTATGGGTAAACCCCGATTGCGGGTTGAAGACGCGGGCGTGGCCGGAGACTGAGGCGGCGCTGGTTAACATGGTGGCGGCGGCCCGACAGTTGCGCAGTCAGTTGGCGTAACGGCTGAAGTTGACCCGGTCTCACTAAAAAACCGTAGAGCTTTGCGGCTCAACGGTTTTTTTGTTGGCGAATCCATTGTGGGGATGCGGCAGCCCGTTCCCCCGTGGGCTCAAAGCGCTTCGAAGTGAGCGACGACAGCTGACCGCTTGCCAATATCCGCGTAGGGCAGATCAGCGTCGTCAGCGTGGGTCAGAAACCGGTGCTCAGGCAACTTCAAGTGGGCTTTCTCGAATTGCCCCACCGCCGGTCTGGCGCTGGTGTAATGAAAGTGGGCATACCACAGTAATTCGGCAGGCTCGAGTGTCGTATCCCAAATTTCGTATTCCTGCATATAGTCGGGGCGCCCATCCTTGCGGTCGCCGAGCTTTTTAAGCATGACGGTTTTACGGATTTCCACAACATTCTGGCCAAGCAGATCCTCGAGCATCCCATCCGTAGGCTTTCGGGTCGTCAACGACTGCCGGGTACGCATTTCCCGCCCGGTGGTTTTGAGTTCGGTAGCCTTTTCGCGCAGTTGTCGAATGAGCGTGTTCTGCGCATCCAGTTCTTCGATACGCAACGCACGGCGAGTCAGTTCGTCGGCTTCGCTGACCATCATGTGTTCCAGGTCGACCGGGAGCATGTCCTGGTCGGCATAGGACTGAACCTTGGTGTGGTAATCCGTTTGCGCCGCCAGGCGTTTCTGCGCTTCGGCGACTAATGCGGCGAGACTGCTTTGAGGCGGCGCCGATTGCGCATCGCGCGGGTTCAAGAGGCGGAATTTGTTGTCGCTGCCTTGCTCCCAGATCTCCTCGTATCCACCTTGGCTGGTCAAGGTGTATTGGCGCTTTTGGGTCGTCGCGTCCCATCGTTCAACCCCGATCAGCAATTGATCGTCTTCGGTGGTGAAGACTTTCTTCTGGATTTCCCCGGCAGCGGGCGTAGCCGCAGGCTGTACGATGACGCCCTTGCGCGCTCGTTCGGCCATGTTATCTATCCCTTTCATCAGATCCTCAACCACATCCAGATGAAAATGTTGCGGGTAACTGGCGGTCCAGATTTTCATGTCGCGACGAAATGTCGTGTAGGTATCGAGGCACTCCTGGAGTATTTGGCTGCGCTGAACTTTGGTGGCACTGACTGTCGGTAAATCGAATTGCGTGAACAAGGCGCGATCGACCTTGATCCACAAGTCTCGCGACTGTTGTTGCAGGAACAGCCAGGACACGTCGCTGGTGTAGTCATAGCGTTTGACTATTTCGAGCAGTTGACTGGTTCTCAGGTAATTCAACGTGGCTGCGTTGAATCTGTCTATCAACGGCTGTGCATCAGGTGTGATCTTGTCTCGGTCCAACTTGATCTTGATGCGCTCATACCAGAGGTTGAGATCTTGCATCAACATATCCAGTTGATCGAATTCACGCACCAACTCCACACGAAGTGTATGCATTTGCTCCAGCGTACTCAGACGCTGGCTGAGTGAGTCGTCGGGCAGGCTGTCCAGGTGTTCGTCCAACGCGTAAAGCCGAGCGTTCAGTGTGCGGCCACGGTGAGTGACGTGTCTCACCCGGCGTATGTATCGATCAGTCGTGATCCAGGCGCTCTTGCTTTGTACCTCAATCAGTACGCGCCGTTTGTTGCCACGGGTCAGGGGCAGCAACTCATCCACCTTCTGATAATGGCGGGTCGCCTTTTCAATATCGCCGATGCACGCTGCGTCGGAAGCTGGCATAAGTGCCGGGCGATCTACTTCCGGGCTTTCGTAGAACTTGTTGAGGATGACATCGCTCTGCTTGAGCCCGTTCTCCAGCTGTATGGCCAGGTTATCGACTGCTTCGGTCAGCTGATGATATCGGCGAAACGTCATGTCAGCCCACCAGCGCGGCAGCCGTTGACGAATAGCCTGCGGCCAGAGCGGATCGAGCGCATCGGCCAGGTGACCGTAAACTTGTCCGCCACCGAGCAATGTGCCTTGCGAAGTTGTACCGTAGACGCCAAACCAGGTGTCCCATTGACCTGTTTCATCCAGGGCAATGGGTTGTTTGTAGGTTTTTCGGGAGTTGCCGGACAAGCGCCAGCTGCGTGTGGTTGCGCTGAGTTCAACCTGGAAGATGCGGCCCTGGCGGACGATGAAGTAGCCGTCGGCATGCCGATAAACATTGCGATACAGGCCATCGGTGCCCGGTTGCAGCCCGGACAGGGAAATCGGTTGTTCATAATCGTAATCGGCGAAACGTGCGGCAAGATGCCGGGCTTTACGCTTCGATAACTCTCGCATCGCCGCCGTATTGACGAACAACCTGCGAAGCTGGCGCACTCGCGTTATGGAGCGGGCCGTCCGGGAAAGCACCGAGCTGGCTGCTTCACCAGGGAGCAGATCCATGACCGCGTCGATCAGTGACAACAGTATCGATTCGACTTCTACCAGGCCATCACCCACGTCTCCGCGTAAAAAGGCCGCCACCGCCTGATTTGCGGCAGTCCAGGCATCGTAGAGAGAGAGCACCGTGCCGACAAAGGGCGCCAGCCCCACCGCCATTTTTATGTAGTTGAAGGCGCGCGGTCCCTGCAGCGAGTAACGCTCCATATACAGCGCATCGTTGGAACGGGACGTGCCACGATGGGCTTCGATCAGGCGTCCCATATGAGCATTGAGCAGGTGGGCGGCCAACGAGGTGGTCGCCGGCCAGCGCTCGCCGACACCGATCAAGGCGTCGAAGTTTTTAAGCATGGCCTGATTGATCCGGCTTACATGGGCCGGTACGTTGCCTTGCAAGGCCCGGCCGGCCAGGTAGCTGACCCACTTGTCATGCAGACACAGATTGAACAGGCCGTTGCGAGCCGCTTCCAGGCTGTCATAGCGGCGCAGGAATTGGTCATCGGGGCTGTCGGGCAGGTACAGCAGGGGGACCCCGCTGACCTGTTCTTCGATGAAGGTCACGCCAGATAAGGTGACGGGGCCTTCATTGGGCGTGTCCGCGCCACCCGGGCTCAAATAGGCCGGTAGTAATACGATGCGCTTGCCATCGGTGTTCCAGGCTTGGGGGGTGTTGGCGTCGATGGCGATTGTCAGGATTTGCAGGTCGTTTGGGTCGATCTGTTTCTGCAGCCGCGCGAATTCACCCTGCAGTTTGAGTATCAGGGCCCAAGGCTCGATCAAGCTTTCCCGGCGATGCTCCCTGACGAACGCGGACTCGGTGGCCGCTCCCATGAAGGCATCACGGATTAGCTGCTCATAGGCCTTGGGCAGATCCAGTTCGGGCAGGACACGTTTCAGATAAGCAAGGGTGATGCCGGTCTTCAGGGTCTGGCGTTCGCTTTCATCCGGCGCGGTAACCTCTACCTGCATGAAGCTCAATCGCAGTAAAAACGGCTCCAGGCTCATCGACGGGGTGTTGTCGATGTTGAGCTGGGCCAACTCCTCAAGTGGCATTTTGCTGCGGTTGGTACTGGGAATCAGCACCAGTTTGTAGCCGGAATGTCCGGCGCCGGGATTGTATTGCTTTTCCATTCTCGCCGAATCGGGCAGATCGATCTTCACCTCGAAACTGCCCGTGATCGCGAAGTCCTGGCGCAGACGGGCGTACAAGCGTTTACGGGTGAAGTCGTCCCGCGGTTCCAGGGCGACAGTCATCAGTTCGTGGCTGCGTTGCATCGCCGGGATATACACCTCGATCAGGCTTTTGAGCGCGGTCCGGTCAGCCTTGGCCAGATGGCGGAGCCAGTCCGGCTGGTTGGAAGCGAGGTCGCCGCTACGGTATTGCTCCTGCAGATGGGCGAAGGCCAGACTTCTGGTGGCGCGTACCGGCACCTGGAGGGCGGCAAGGGTTTGTTGGCGCAGGATTTCCAGATCGTCGTTCTGCCCGGCTTGCTGATGGAGGACGCTCGCCTTTGCATCGAAGTCGGTGCTCAGTTCGTTCAGGCTGTAGAGCAAAGGGTCGGTTTCGATCGTTTTGAGGTGCACTGACAGGTCTTTGTCCTGGTCCTGAATCTTGAACACCTGCCGCTCCAGTGCCCGGCGGTTGGCGAACCGTTGCAAGCCTGCGCCGCTGCCTGGCCAGTAGAGCAGAAGGCTCTCTGTCGAGGCGAGGTCCAGTAGGGCGGCCGATCGGGTGATGACAAACGGACCGTTGAGCGCTTCGGTCCGCGCCGGGGTGTTGTCGGCCTTTTGTTCGCTGCTTGACAACGTCAGGCTCGCCGCGACGATGGTCGTATCGCGCTCAGCTGCGACGGGCGTATCCAACACGGCTTTGAGCATGCCGTACTCGTCGCTGTCGAGCTGGCCAAGAGCCAATTGAAGACTGGCCTCGGCGTACAGGCCGTCCTTGTGCGCCTGATAAAGCGCGTTGAACTCGCGGTTGAAGGTTGTCAGGTCCAGGGTTCGCGACCTGTACAGCAGGGCGTAGGCGGCCGCGTCCGCTGTTTCTTCCGCGGTCTCCAGAGCCTCGAGCGACGCTTTGGTCTGTTGTTTGTTTTCGGCTTCGCTGTCTTTTTCCAACAATGCTTGAAGCGCATCGTGCTCTTTGTGTAGTGCAGCCTGGCGCTGGCTCCAGGGAATATCGGCAAACAAACTGCCAAATAACGGTTGCTGATCTGCCTCGGTATCTCCCTCTGCGACCGAATGCCGATGTTCCAGATTGGGTGGCGAGGCGAAAAATATGGCATTACTGCGCTGTCGATCAACTTGATCGGCCTGGGCGAGGGATTGTGCACCATGCTCCGCCAGCCCGGATTTGTCGCGGCTCCCATGACGTAACGCGCTGATCTGAGCCTGCTGGTGAGCCGCAAACAAATCGCTTGCGCCGACAACCATCGGTTCGGTTCTGGCGGTGTATTCAAAGCGCAAGTTATCGGTCGGCAAACCGGTTGGTACAAGTGCCTGTCGGGACAGCCAGTCTTCCATGGCGCTGCGCTGATCGAATAGCTGGATTGCGACCGGCCGGCTGGGCAGATACAGCAACTGGCTGACGCTGGCCGCAT
>DQGF01000240.1:8991-10280 GCA_003525045.1 Pseudomonas sp.
GCCAGTGAGTTTGATTCTGCCGTGGTTGCTCAACACCAGGGCCAGTTGCTCGGTGTGGATGGGCTGGTCGTTCAGAGACAGCGCGCCGACGGGTGGGTCAATAATCAATAGCAGGGGTTTGAGCTGTTCCGCGGTCAGGGTTCTGCGGGCGAACGCCACTTGGACGGCCGCCTCGAAATGCTGGCGGTAAAGCTGTGTCACTCGCTCTTGTCGCGATACCGCCGTGCCGGGGGCACGCGTTTCCCAAAAGGTTAGCCAGCGCTCGAGGTGCGACTGCTCCGGGTTTAGCGTCTTGAGTCGTTCGAGTATTTGCAGCGGTGTCAGTGTGGACAGGGGATGGGTCTGGCTCAGGCCGGTCACTCGACATTGCTGATCAAGCGTTGTTTCCAGCGTGGGATGTTGCAGGACGAAGGCGCAAGAATCAGTGAAGCTGACAAAACGTTCCAGTTGCTCACCCTTGGCGGCAAAGAGCAAGCCGGCTTGTTGCCCGTCCAGATCCAGCTCCCGTTTGAGCAGTTGATCGAAAGTGTCGCGAATTCCCGGGGTGGTATCAGCCAGCTTGCTTAGGCCCTGGCTGCTTTCGCGCCAACGTGCCGAGGCGTTCAGAAACAGGCTTTCGTCGTGGAGGGGTGGCAACGGGGGGGAGGGAGGGATGACAGCGGGTGCCGGGAAGGGAAGGTCGAAGAGAAGTCTATCGGTCATGGCTATATGGCTCTGATTGGCGGGAGCGGTGGTTCCACTCCTTGAGCGAGCCATTTAAGGAAAGTCTTGCGGGGCAAAGGCACTACATAGTTATCGCATCGACCACTCAGCGATATTCATCAAACTGTCACGCAACTGTGGCAGCGCGCTGCAACAAATATCATCAGACTCGCGCTCTACTGGGGTTCTGCGTTTTGGTGTTTCTTCATGCGTGCTTTGTTTTTATCAGGGGCCATTTTTCTGGTCGCACTGTTCAGCCTGCCATCCTTGGCGGCGTCTCGTTGTGATGTGGATGTTCCGACCGAACGGGTCGATCTGGCGCAGGTGAGCCTGGCGTACCAGAGCATCGGCCGTGCCGCGGATCCGGCATTGCTGCTGGTGATGGGCCTGGGCGGGCAGTTGATTCATTGGCCGGACGAGGTGGTGGTCGCGCTGTGTCAGCAGGGTTTTCGGGTGATCCGTTATGACAATCGCGATGTCGGTCTGTCCACCTGGCGGCAAACGCCCGTCGACGCCAACCTGACCTTCGAAGTGCTGCGCTACAAACTCGGTTTGCCGGTGGCGGCGCCGTACACCCTGACCGACAT
>DQGF01000240.1:10567-11268 GCA_003525045.1 Pseudomonas sp.
GCCGTACACCCTGACCGACATGGCTGACGATGCCTTGGGTCTGATGGATGCCTTGCACGTCGAGCAATTTCACGTGCTGGGCGCCAGCATGGGCGGAATGATCGCCCAGCATATGGCGGCCATGGCGCCGCAACGGGTCGAGAGCCTGACCCTGATCATGACCAGCTCTGGCGCCGAAGGTTTGCCGGCGCCGAGCGCGGCGCTGGTGCAGCTCCTGTCGCGCCGAGGTGCGCCGAATCGCGAGGTGGCGCTCGAGCAGCAAGCCGATTTACTTGCCGCGCTGGGCAGCCCGACGGTGAGCGATGATCGACAGGCCCTGCTGTATCAGGCGGCGCAGTCCTATGACCGGGCATTCAACCCCGAGGGCGTGAAGCGCCAGATCATGGCGATCCTCGCCGAGGGGAGCCGGGTGGCGCTGCTTAACCAATTGCGGGTGCCGACGCTGGTGGTGCATGGCACCGCCGATCCGCTGTTGCCGGTGATGCATGGCGTGCACTTGGCGGCGCATATCCGCGGCAGTCAGTTGAAGCTGATTCCGGGCCTGGCCCATCGTTTCCAGGAAGTGTTCAAGGCGCCGCTGCTGGCGGCGGTATTGCCGTACTTGCAGGCCCACCGCGAAGACACTTCGCATTGGGCGCAAATTGATCCGGTGACGGAACACAATCTCCTGTAACCCCCAATCCAATGTGGGAGCGAGCCTG
>DQGF01000241.1 GCA_003525045.1 Pseudomonas sp.
GCGTGGTCGGCGTAGTTGAGGCCCACGCAGACTATTTTAGTCGGCCGCTGCATCAGGGGCAGATAGGCATCCTCGGCGATGTCCACCAACGCGCCGTTGGCTCCTGCACCGTGAGTGGTCAGATCGACGCCTCGAGCCAATAGGGACTCAAGCGATTCGGTCCCTAATACACGGACGCCTTCGGCAGTGACAACACCCAAGACAGGTTGACCTTGATTGAGGAAGCGGACGTAACGCATGGCAGGATTCTCTTGTTGGTTTGATTGAGCGTCGGGTGTGAAGGGCTGCACCGACTGCGTCATCAAACTAGAGCCAAAAAAATATACAGTCAACAGAAAATATATATTTTATGGGATGTGAGATATTTTGCAGCCTGTGTATGATTCGAACAGACAATGCAAAAATAGGGCGTCGACCGTGAATTCTCCTCTGCTTAACTGGCAATCGTCCGAGCCTGCCGAGAAGCGCACCATGGCCTCGCAGCTTGAAGCGATGATTCGCCAGGACATCATCAACGGCCGACTGGCCCCAGGCAGTCGCCTGCGTCTCAAGGAATTGGCCGACGCCTATGAGGTGGGTGTGATTCCACTGCGCGAAGCCTTGTCTCGCCTGGCCAGCAGCGGTTTCGTCTCAGCTGCGGATCAGAAAGGTTTCAGCGTCGGTCGAGTCTCGGCAGCGGAAATCACCGACATTACAGCCGCGCGATTGCACATCGAATGCAAGGCGTTGGCCGATTCGATCCGTCAGGGCGATGTGGAGTGGGAAAGCCGGGTCCTGGCCGCGCATCACCGACTGGATCGACTGACCCTCGTTGAAGGCCCAGAGCGGATACTCAAGCCCGAATGGGAAAACGCACATGAAGTGTTCCATCAGGCGCTGATCTCGAGTTGCAATTCGCCAACGCTGCTGCGTCTTTGTTCGTCCTTGCGTGACCAGACG
This sequence comes from Pseudomonas sp., assembly GCA_003525045.1. Taxonomy (GTDB): domain Bacteria; phylum Pseudomonadota; class Gammaproteobacteria; order Pseudomonadales; family Pseudomonadaceae; genus Aquipseudomonas. The sequence continues at coordinate 940 of DQGF01000241.1, forward strand.
GCGCGTTACCGTTTTCTGGCGATGCGCTATGACGAAACCACGGTTCGTGACGTACCTCATGAACACCGGCAATTGATGGAGGCGGCGTTGGCCAAAGACATCGACCGGGCTTGTCAGTTGCTTTGCTGCCACTACCAGACCACGACCGACTCGGTGCTGGAACACGCGGTGTTAGCCTAGCTCTGACAAAACCAGCGGCCGTCCACTCTGTAAGAGCAACGCTTGCTCGCGATGGCGTACCAACATTCGACATTGATGTCGACAGTAACTCCGCTATCGCGAGCAAGCTTCGCTCCTACAGAAGTTCGCGCTAGAACTGATCCGCTTCAAGCGCGTAAAGAGAGGCGCTGCCACTGCGGATGCAGGCGTCCAGACTCTCGACTCGAGGTAGCAGTCGAGCGAAGAAAAAGTCGGCAGTCGCTCGTTTCGCGCCATAGAACTTTTCGTCCTCAGCCAATTTCGTGTCAGCGACTTCAGCCATCCGTGCCCACAAGTACGCGTAACTGACGTAGCCGAAAAGGTGCAGATATTCCACGCAGCTGCTGCTGATGACATTCGGATCGACGGCCGCCTGCACCTGTAGCCAGCGGCTTACATTGACCAGGCGCTCCAGTGCCGGCAGCACATGGGAGGCGTAGGGGGCGACACCAGAATTTGCATAATCACGAATGTCGCCAGCGAACACATTCAGCGCCGCACCACCATTGCCCAACACTTTTCGCCCCAGCAAATCCAGCGCCTGGATACCGTTGGTACCCTCATAAATTTGCGCGATTCGGGTATCACGGACCAGTTGTTCCTGGCCCCACTCACGAATGTAGCCGTGACCACCGAATACTTGTTGGCCGTGGATGCAACTTTCAAGGCCGATATCAGTAAAAAATGCTTTCGCCACCGGCGTCAGCAGTGCGACCAGCGACTCGGCCTTTTGTCTTTCATCAAGGTCGGTGGCGAACTTGGCCAGGTCCAGTTGTTGCGCGACATAGCAGGCAAACGCACGGCCGCCTTCGGTCATGGCTTTCATGGTGAGCAGCATCCGTCGCACGTCGCCATGGACGATGATCGGATCGGCGATTTGCGCTTTAGCGACAGGTCCTTTGGCAGAGCGGCTTTGCAGGCGCTCTTGCGCGTAGGTGCGGGCGTTCTGGTAGGACGCTTCGGCACAGCCCAGGCCCTGGATCCCGATCGACAATCGCTCGTAGTTCATCATCGTGAACATCGCGGCGAGCCCCCGGTTGCTCTCGCCAATCAACCATCCGGTGGCGCCGTCGAAGTTCATGACGCAGGTGGCAGAAGCCTTGATCCCCATTTTGTGCTCGATGGAACCGCAGCTGAGTGAGTTGGCGGCCCCCAACGAGCCGTCATCGGTTACCTGAATCTTGGGCACCAGGAACAGTGAGATGCCCTTGGGGCCCGCGGGCGCGTCGGGGAGTCTCGCCAGCACCAGGTGGATGATGTTTTCCGTCAGGTCTTGCTCGCCACCGGTAATGAAAATCTTGCTGCCGGTGATGCGATAGCTTCCATCGGCCTGGAGTTCTGCTCGAGTGCGAATCAGTCCCAGGTCGGTTCCGGCGTGGGCCTCGGTCAAGCACATTGAACCGGCCCAGCGGCCCTCATACATCGGCGGTAAATAGCGCTCTTTGAGATCACTGCTGGCGTGTGCATCGATCGCCAGGCACGCACCTGAGCTGAGAGCGGAATACAAAGCGAAACTGCAATTGGCACCGTAGAGCATCTCTTCGAACAACACCGCGAGCATCTTCGGGGCACCCAGGCCGCCGAAACGTGGGTTACCGCTCAACCCAACCCATCCTCCTTCGATATAGGTCGCGTAAGCCTCTCTGAAGCCCGCCGGGGTGGTGACCTTGCCGTCCTGCCAATGCACGCCTTCTTCGTCACCGCTGCGGTTGAGTGGCGCCACCAGGCTTGAAGTGATTTTGGCGGCCTCTTCGAGAATGGCGTCAGCGGTCTCGGCATCGATTTGTTGTGTCAGGTCGGGCAGTCGACTCCATAAAGCAGGCGCGTCGAAAAGCTCATTCAGTACAAAGCGCATGTCACGCAACGGGGCATTGAATTCGGGCATTGCAGAACCTCTATTTGTTATGACCTGTGGCTCTGGTCGAGCCGTTGGTTGGGTGATGCCGGCGGTCTTTAGAACCATTTGTGCGAGATGAATTGAGCGTGTGAAGGAAACGCTCTAATAAAAACACTTGATGATGTTATCAAAAATGATGAATATATCAATAACTCCCCAGCGCGGTGTCACCGCCGAGCTTGAGGGCCTATAAAAACAAAACGAAACAGGTGAAAAGAATGACTGCAATCCGTCCAATCGAACCTTCGCAAACCTCTCTCAATAGTCACGGTAACGGTGCCGAGCTACTGGCATACGCCCGCTCGCTGGTGCCAGAAATAAGAGCGCGAAGCAAAGAAACTGCGAGCCTGGGACGTCTTCCCGCCGAGACTATTGCCGACCTTGAAGCGGGTGGCTTGTTGAGCATGACAACGCCCCGTCGTTATGGTGGCGGTCAGGTTTCTGTACGCACATTTCTTGACGTGGTCGCCGAATTGGGCCGGGCCGATGCATCGGTTGCCTGGGTCACGGCGCTGACCAATGTCACCACGTGGTGTGCTGCCACTTTCTTTGGCGAAGAGGCGGCACAAGAGGTTTTCTGTGGCGCCCGACCGGCCCGGGTCACCGGTGTTCTGTCTCCACGCAAGGCGGTGGTACGCAAGGTCGACGGCGGTTATTTCATCGAGGAGGGGCTATGGGGGTTCAACTCCGGTGTCTACCACGCCACGTGGGACATGCTCGGCATTCCGCTGGTTGATGAGGCAGGTAAAGTTGTCGACCAGGGTGTTGCGCTGATCCCTATCGAGCAGGTCAAGATTCTCAACGATTGGGATGTGATCGGCATTAGTGGCAGTGGCAGTTCCAGCGTTTCGGTGAGCAACGTCTTTGTGCCACAAGCAAGAATTGCCTC
>DQGF01000546.1:0-9911 GCA_003525045.1 Pseudomonas sp.
TCTGACAAGGCCGGCCGGTAACCCCAACAAATAAATCCAACGTCCCCCATAAACAGATATGTACTCCAATCAAATACCCGACGCCCCCAGCAACGAATGCGCAGACACACAACAACATGCCCCCAATACGCAGGCCTGTTTTGTTGCGCGTCATTCTTGACACCGTCCTGTCAGCTTCTCTAGGATGCTGCTCATGCGCCGATTTAAACAGCTACTTGCGGGGCGCCAGGTGACTCATCCAGTTGCCGATAGAAGCTTGAAGCAGGCTTCGAAATACCGCTAAAGCGCTGGTTCGGTGTTGCCTCTCACCTGCCATGCAGACTTTTTGAGGCAGAGACACGACACGATGAATGCACTAAGCCCCGTCATACGCCCCGCGCCGATCACGGCCCATCTGACCCAGCGCAATCCAAAAATCCTGCTTGGCGGCAAACATCAGCCGACGCTCCTGCGTTATCTCGATGGCTGGCCACGTCGCACCGGTGGACCTGCAGCCTTCCTGATCCAGTTTGTCGAAGACGGTGAATCCCTGGCCCGATTTGCCAGCGACAGCTTTGATCTGGCGGTGATTCAATCGCCGAGTTTTGAAGACGCCCCGCAAGTGATCAGGCAACTGATCCGCGTTGCTCGACAAGGGCTGATCCCCCGCCGCTGAGCTCAGAGCGCCGCGGCTCAGGGATAGTCGATCGCCACGATATACACACACTGCTCGCCGGTTGGCGTCTGGACCCGAACTTCGGCGTCCAGTGCCTTGCCGATCAGAGCGCGCGCCAGCGGTGAATCGATGCTGATCAGGCCCAGCTTCAAGTCCAGCTCATCCGGCCCGACGATGCGATAGCGCGACGCTTTGCCGTCCTCGTCTTCGATGGTGACCCAGGCGCCAAAATAGACCTTGTTCGGATCGCTCGGCTTCTCGCTGACCACCTTGAGCGCTTCCAGCCGTTTGGTGAGAAAGCGCACGCGACTGTCGATCTCGCGCAGCATTTTCTTCCCGTAGGTGTACTCGGCGTTCTCGGAGCGATCGCCCTGGGCCGCGGCCTCGCTGACCGACTGCGTGACTTGTGGCCGGCGCACATGCCAGAGCTCATGGAACTCGGCCCGCATCCGCGCTTCACCCTCGGGGGTGATCAGCGCGGTGCCAGCGGTGCGGGGAGGGCGATAACGGCTCATGGCAACTTCTTGTGGTAGAGAAGGCTTGAGTCTATCAACCCTCGCGCAAGACTGTCAGGGGGCTGGCGTTCAAGGCGCGGCGAGTACCGAATACACCGGCGCCACCGATCAGCACGGCGCCGATCAGCGGCAGCACCAGCAGCCACGGATGCGGGTGCCAGGGCAGGTCGAAGGCGTAGCGGTAAAGTACCAGGCTCACCAGTTCCGAGCCCAGCGCCGCCAACAAGCCGCTGACTGCGCCAAGCAAACCGAACTCGATCCGCCGGGCCTTGACCAGCAACTGCCGCTCGGCCCCCAGCGCCCGCAACAAGGCACCTTGGCGAATGCGTTCGTCCAGGGTCGCTTGCAGGCCGGAGAACAACACCGCCATTCCCGCCGCCAACACGAACAACAGCACGTACTCCACCGCCAGGGTGACCTGGGCGAGGATGCTGCGCAGCTGTTCCAGCAAGGCTTCGACTTGCAGAATGGTCACCGCCGGGAAGGACCGGGACAGGTCGACGATCTGTTGATCATGTCCGGCTGCCAGATAGAAACTGGTCAGGTAGGTCGCCGGCAAGTCCTTGAGGGTGCCGGGTTGGAAGATCATGAAGAAGTTCGGCTGGAAGTTGTCCCAGTTGATCTCCCGCAGGCTGGTGACTTTCGCTTCGCGATTGACCCCGCCGACGGTAAACACCATGTGATCGCCCAGCTTGAGCTTCAGGCTTTCGGCGACTTTGCCCTCCACCGACACGCCGGGAATCTCATCCGGCGCTTGCTCGGGCCACCAGTTGCCCGCGGTGAGTGTGTTGCCGGCCGGCAGATCCGCCGCCCAGGTCAGGCTCAGGTCGCGCTGGATCGCCCGATCACCGGTCGAGTCCTTGCTGACGATGTCCTGCACCGGCTCGCCATTGATGCTGATCAGTCGTCCCGGTACCACCGGATACAAGGGAGCCGATTGCGCCGACAGTTCGATCAACCGATCGGTGAAGGCCTGTTTGTCCGCCGGCAGAATGTTCAGCGCGAAATAGTTTGGCGCGTTTTTCGGCAACTGGTTCTGCCAAGTGTCCAGCAATTCGCCACGCAACAAGGCGATCAACGCCATGGACAGCAGAATGAGGCCGAAGGCCAGGGCTTGTCCCGCGGCGGCCAGCGGATGGCGCAGCAACTGGCCCAACCCGAGGCGCCACGGCAAGGAAGCGCGCGCGAGCATTCGGCGCAGGCTTTTGAGCAGCAGCAACAGCAAACCGCCCAGCACCAGCGCGGCAATCACGCCACCGCCGAGCAGGGCGAAGGTCAGCAGCAGGTCCAGGCTCAGGCGCCACATGATCAGGCCGAGGGCGCCCAGCGCCGCGCCGTACACCATCCAGGTGCTGGAGGGAATCGGCAGCATGTCCCGACGCAATACCCGCAATGGCGGAACCCGACCCAGTGCAGCCAGGGGCGGCAAGGCAAAACCGGCCAGCGCCACCAGCCCGGTGCCGATCCCGGCGATGCCCGGAAACAGGCCTCCCGGTGGCACATCGGTGGGCACCAAGTCATGCAGCAAGGCGAACAGGCCGAGCTGCGCCAGCCAGCCGATAAAGGCGCCGCTGATACTGGCGAGAAGCCCGAGCACCGTCAGCTGCAAACTGAACAGCACCATGGTTTCCCGACGGGACAGCCCCAGGCAACGCAACAAGGCGCTGGCATCGAAGCGGCGGGTGGCGAAACGTGTCGCCGACAACGCCACCGCGACACCGGCCAACAGCACCGCCACCAGACTGGCCATGTTCAGGTAGCGCTCGGCCTTGCCCAGCGCGCCACCGATCTGCCGATTTCCGTCGCGGGCATCCTGTATGCGCTGGTTGGCGGCCAGCCCGGGCTTGATCAGTTGCCGATAGGTTTCCAGCGTCTCGGCTTTGCCGCGCCAGAGTTCGCGGTAGCTGACCCGACTGCCGGGTTGCACCACGCCGGTCGCCGCGAGGTCACTGAGGTTGATCAGCACTCGCGGCGTGAGACTGTAGAAGTTGCCGGCACGGTCGGGTTCGTAGGTCAGTACGCGTGCCAGTTTCAGGGTTTTCATACCGACGTCGATGCTGTCGCCGATTTTCAGGTCCAGCGCGGTCAGCAGTCGCCCTTCGACCCAGGCTTCGCCGGGGTTCGGTCCGCCACCGGATTCTTCCGCGGCGAAGGGCGCGGGGGTGCTTTTCAGTTCGCCGCGCAACGGGTAGACGTCGTCGGCGGCTTTGATACTGGACAGCTGGATGCCGTTGTCGGTGGCGATGACGCTGGAAAACTCCACCACCTGCGCGTGTTCCAGGCCCAGCTCCACGCCGCTCCTGATCTGTTCGGGGCGTGCCGGCGAGCTGCCTTCGAGCAGCAGATCGGCGCCGAGAAATTCGGTGGCGCGCAGCATCATGGCGCCATTCAGGCGAGCACCGAAGTAGCCGATGGCGGTACTCGACGCCACAGCCACCAGCAAGGCGAAGAACAACACCCGCAGTTCACCGGCGCGGGCGTCGCGCAGCAGTTGGCGGATGGCGAGGCTGAACAGACGCAACAGCGGCAGGCGTGCCATCAAGGCTCCAGAGGGGCGACCAGCAGGCCGGCTTCAAGGCGGATCAGGCGCCGGCAGCGATGTGCCAGGCGTTCGTCGTGGGTCACCAGCACCAGGGTCGTGCCGCTTTCCTGGTTGAGTTCGAACAGCAGGTCGCTGATGCGCTCGCCGGTGTGGCTGTCGAGGTTGCCGGTGGGTTCATCGGCGAACAACACATCCGGTTCTGCGGCAAAGGCGCGGGCGATGGCCACGCGCTGCTGTTCACCACCGGAGAGCTGGCGTGGCGAGTGGGTCAGGCGCTGGCCAAGGCCGACTCGTTGCAGCAATTCGGTGGCGCGCTCACGGGCGTCTTTGCGACCGTCGAGCTCCAGCGGCAGCATGACGTTTTCCAGGGCGTTGAGACTGTCGAGCAGCTGGAATGATTGAAAAACAAAACCGACATGTTCGGCACGGATGCGTGCGCGCTGGTCTTCATCGAGTTGACTCAGGCCTTGCCCGGCGAGGGTGACTTCGCCGCTGCTAGGCAGGTCGAGGCCGGCCAGCAGGCCGAGGAGGGTGGATTTGCCGGAACCGGAAGCGCCGACGATGGCCAGGCTGTCGCCCTTGTTCAGTTCCAGGCTGAGTTCGTGCAGGATAGTCAGTTCACCTTCCGCGCTGGAAACCACTTTGCTGAGGTTCTTCGCGGTGAGAATGCTTGCGCCCATGGAGAATCCGATGCGAGTGTGGTTTTTGAGTGCTGGCCTGGCCTTGATGTGCATGGCCCAGAACGCAGCGGCGGGTACAGTCCTGATCGTTGGCGATAGTATCAGCGCGGGTTTCGGACTGGATACCCGCTTGGGGTGGGTGTCGCTGCTGGAGCAACGGCTCAGGCGCGAAGGTTTCGACGATAAGGTGATCAACGCGTCCATCAGCGGCGACACCAGTGCCGGAGGCCAGGCGCGCCTGCCGGCGCTGCTTGCAGAGCATAAGCCTGAGCTGGTAATCCTTGAGTTGGGTGGCAATGACGGACTGCGCGGAATGCTGCCAACGCAATTGCAACAAAACCTTGCGTCGATGATCGACAGCTCCCGCGCCAGTGGTGCCAAGGTGCTGTTGCTTGGCATGCAATTGCCACCCAACTACGGTGAGCGCTACACCAAGGCCTTCGCCGAGGTTTACAGCAAGGTTGCGACAGAGAAAAAGATCCCGCTGGTGCCGTTTTTTCTCGACGGTGTAGGCGGTCATCCGGACTTGATGCAGGCCGACGGCTTGCACCCGGCTGCGGGGGCCCAGGACAAGTTGCTGGAAAATGTCTGGCCAGCACTGAAACCGCTGCTTTGACGCTTTTCTAGCGGTCGCGTTTCGGCTAAGGTGGCGCCCCCGATTTGGAGCCCCCGATGCCGCGTCCCGCCTGGTCACTTTTTGCCTACCAACTGATCGAGCCAGACGAACAGCTGGATCTGTTCGCCTGCCAGGAAGTGCGGGTACATCTGGTGACCCGTCAGCTGGAGTTGGGCGGCTCGGCGGACCGGACCTTGTGCGGCAGCCTGTTGCCCGCACAGCCACGCTGGTCGAGCGTCGACCGCCGAGTGTTCCAGGATCAGCGCCTGTGCTCGCTGTGCCGGGCCATTCTGGAATCGCAGAAACGCGGCACATCGCCGATCTGGCCAGAATTGCGCTTCGAGCTCTAGGGCCCCTTCGCGAGCAAGCCCGTCCCATGCCTTGCATCGCCTGTAACAGTCGCGACCTCCCCGAAATAACGGACGCCAGTGTACAATTGCGTTTTTATACCCTTGTCGATCATGCGAAGGATTTTCCGGATGTTGCCGCGTTTTCCTGCCGTCACCCGCAGCCTGACCCTTGCCGCCCTGTGCGTCGCGGGTCCGGTTGCAGCATTGGAGCTGCCCCTGCCACCGCCCGGTGAAGACATCGTCGGCCAGGTGCAAGTGATCAAGGCCAAGTACGAAGACACCTTTGCCGATCTTGGTACCACCTACGACCTGGGCTATTCGGAGATGGTCGCGGCCAACCCCGGGGTCGATCCATGGTTGCCGGGCGCCGGCACCGAAATCGTGCTGCCGACGCGCTTCATCCTGCCGCCGGGCCCGCGTGAAGGCATCGTCATCAACCTGGCCGAGTACCGCCTCTATTACTTCCCGAAAGACCGGGACGTGGTCTACACCTATCCGCTGGGTATCGGCCGCGAAGGCTGGGGTTCGCCGATTGCCCATACCAGCATTATCGCCAAGACGCCGAACCCGACCTGGACGCCTCCAGCGTCGATCAAGGCCGAGCACGCCGCCGATGGCGATCCGTTGCCGAACGTGGTGCCGGCAGGCCCCGACAACCCGCTGGGACCGTTCAAGTTCACCCTGGGCACCCCGGGCTACCTGATCCACGGATCGAACAAGAAGTTCGGCATTGGCATGCGCACCAGCCACGGTTGCTTCCGCATGTTCAACAACAACGTGCTGGAAATGGCGGACATGGTGCCGGTAGGTACGTCGGTACGCATCCTCAGCGATCCGTACAAATTCGGCATCAGTGGCGGCAAGGTTTATCTGGAAGCGCACACGCCGCTGGACGACAACGGCAACCCGTCGGTGGTGGACAAGCACACCGCGGTGATCAATGCGATGCTCAAACGCGAGGACATCACCAACAACCTGCGCATGAACTGGGATGTGGTCCGCGACGTAGTGGCTGCCGAAGACGGCCTGCCGGTGGAAATCGGCGTGCCGGACGCCTCGGCGCCTATGGTGACGAGCACACCGATCGATCCACTGCAGTAATGCTTGAAAAGAACCCGCCGATGCTGACCGCGTCGGCGGTTTTTTTTGCCTGCAGGAAACACCAGGCAAAAAAAAGCCGACCCATGAATGGGTCGGCTTGGTAACAATCCCGAAGGACTATTACTTGCGGCTAGCTTTTTCCAGCATGCGCAGAGCACGCTCGTTAGCTTCGTCAGCAGTCTGTTGTGCTTTTTGAGCAGCAGCCAGAGCTTCATCAGCTTTACGGTAAGCTTCGTCTGCACGAGCTTGGGAGCGAGCTGCTGCGTCTTCGGTAGCAGTCAGACGTGCTTCGGTTTCTTTCGATACGCTGCTGCAACCGGTAGCCAGAACTGCGGCCAGAGCCAGAGCAGAGAATTTCAGAACGTTGTTCATCGTGTTCCCCTTCAAGGACTTTCTATTTAGTAGCTGTCTCCTCAGAGTGAGGAAATGGCCGGCGTACATACTACCCATTACTTCTAGTAAGTAAACTGACGAGTAGCAAGAAGCAAAAAAATTGTAGGCTTTGATTCTTTTTCGAGCAACTTTTAACTGCATTGTTTAAAAAATATCCAGCTGCAAGGCCCGATCTGAGCGAGCCGGCGTTAAAAAGTTGCCCATGCTCGCGGCTGTTTCCCGGGTCTGGCTAAAGTCTATCTATATGATTCCGTCTACACTTTTGTTCGGGTTTTGCGCGATGCGTCTCATATCTTTCTCCTAGTTGAGGTGACTTTAACGAGGGGCGTTCGTCTTATGTCTCAATATCCGGCAATGTTCGGGCTCCGACCCGGTGGATACCCGGTCGAGCCGTCCCTGCGCAACCCGGAGCGGCACCCGCCAACCTGCGTGATGACGAGCGTACCTTGAGCATTTTTGCCAATGGTGCCTACTATTTGTACGTGCCCGGTTGCGCGAGATCGTGCAGCTCTTCTCGGTGTCCTTTCAGGCACGGGGTGGCGTAGATGTTCCTTCGCCGGAAAAACATCGGTAAGGTAGGGGTCAGAATTCAAGACCCGCGAGGAGTAGTGATGAGCGAGGCGTTGTCCATCCACCATGACCAGGCTGGTCATCAGTTCGAGACCACCGTGGACGGTCATCGTGCCTACCTGACCTATATGGATCTGGGGAAACAGACCCTGGATATTTACCGCACCTTCGTGCCCAACGCGCTGCGTGGTCGTGGCATCGCTGCGGCGTTGACCGAGCAGGCGCTGCAGTACGCTGAGGAAATGGGTTACACCGTCATTCCGTCGTGTTCCTACGTGGAGCGCTACATGGAGCGTCACCAGCGACATGCCGCCAAGCTGAGCCAGTAAAATCAACGCATAAAAAAACGCCGGGTTGAGCCCGGCGTTTTTTTGTCCGGCGAAAAGCGATCAGGTGCGATCGCGTTTCGGCAGCACATCCTTGAGCTTGGCATGCATGCTGCGCAAGGTGGTTTCGGTGGCGGTCCAGTCGATGCAGGCATCGGTGATCGACACGCCGTATTGCAGGTCGGCGAGGTCTTTAGGGATCGCCTGGCAGCCCCAGTTCAGATGACTCTCGACCATCAGCCCGATGATCGACTGGTTGCCTTCGAGGATCTGGTTGGCGACGTTCTCCATCACCAGCGGTTGCAGGGCCGGGTCCTTGTTGGAGTTGGCGTGGCTGCAGTCGACCATGATGTTCGGCTTGATCTTCGCCTTGTTCAGCGCTTGCTCGCAGAGCGCGACGCTGACCGAATCGTAGTTCGGCTTGCCATTGCCACCGCGCAACACCACGTGACCGTAGGCGTTGCCCTTGGTGGTGACGATCGACACGCCACCTTCCTGGTTGATACCCAGGAAACGGTGTGGGCTGGAAACCGATTGCAGGGCGTTTATCGCCACGGTCAGGCCGCCATCGGTACCATTCTTGAAACCCACGGCCGAGGACAGGCCGGAGGCCATTTCACGGTGAGTCTGGGATTCGGTGGTACGTGCGCCGATGGCCGACCAACTGATCAGGTCCTGCAGGTACTGCGGGGAGATCGGGTCGAGGGCTTCAGTCGCGGTTGGCAGGCCCATCTCGGCCAGGTCCAGCAGCAACTTGCGGCCGATGTGCAAGCCGTCCTGGATCTTGAAGGAGTCATCCAGGTACGGGTCGTTGATCAAGCCTTTCCAGCCGACGGTGGTGCGTGGCTTCTCGAAATACACGCGCATGACCAGATACAGGGTATCGGACACTTGCGCCGCGAGAGCCTTCAGGCGCTCGGCGTATTCGTGGGCAGCCTTGATGTCGTGGATCGAGCAAGGCCCGATGACGACAAACAGCCGGTGATCGGTGCCATCAAGAATGTTGCGAATGACTTCGCGACCCTTGGTGACGGTGCGCAGGGCAGCGTCGCTCAGAGGGATATCACGCTTGAGCTGATCAGGAGTGATCAGCGTCTCGTTGGAGGCGACGTTTAGGTCGTTGATCGGTAAATCAGCCATCGTTTACTCGTCAGGTCACGGGTGCCGGCCGCCAGCGAACCCGCGCGGCGGAGCACAGCAAATTAAGCGCGTCGGGGAACGGAACCTTAGCGCGTTACACCGTGGCTCGACAATGGGCAGACACCGGTTTCAGGCGACAACGCGGCGCAAAACCAGCCTCGAGCGCTCCCTAATCCAGCACTGGCTGTGCAAATGCCCGGCGAACCGTGTCGTGGGAGAACTCGTCGGCGTGCTCCTGGACCCATTCGAGGGCCAGTGCCTGGTTGTCGTGCAAGTCGCTGTGGGTGTCATGCATGCGGCAATAACGTTCGATCTGGCACACCTGCTCGCCCATCCGCGCAGTGAACAGCGTCTGCTCGTCAACGAAGGCAATGCCCACCAGATAGCCACGCTTGCGTCGCAGGCACCAAGCCACATAGCCCAGATAACGCAGGTCCGGGTTTACGCTCGGCATCCGCACTTCCAGCGCCGTACCGTGGCGCCACGCACGGTGGTAATTGCAAGCCATGCCCCCGAGGCTGATAGTGTGCAGCTGTTGCCGCGAAATACACTCGGGTGTGAGCAACGTTAATTCTACGGGTACATCGTCAGGATGAGGAAGAAAACGTCCCATGAGCACGGACTCCATGTGTCGGCCATCTGACATTGTTCCCACCAGTATAGTGGTCGAATTGGAACTGACTGATTTCGACGCCGACCAACGGCTGCTGGCGATGAGCGGTGTTTCGCTGGTGATTTTCACCAGTGTCGGCTGCGCCGGTTGCCGGTTTGCCCGTGAGCGCCTTCCGCGACTCGATTTGAATGTCGACCGGCTGTGCTGGATCGATGCCGGGAACAATGGCGGGGTGGTCGAGCGTTATCAGGTCTTTCATTTGCCGGCGCTGTTTGTAGTGCGCGACGGCGAGTTTTTCGGAGCCCTTGAATCGCGCCTGACCAGTACCGGGCTCAATGAGGCGGTGCAGCAGGCGTTGAGTCGAATTGCAGAGGAGTTGCCATGAAGGCGGGGCAGAGTCGATCAACCAT
>DQGF01000546.1:10279-11943 GCA_003525045.1 Pseudomonas sp.
GCGCTGTTCGACCTGAGCGAAAGCCACAAGGTCTACTTGTCGAGCGGCGTCGAGGCCTATCGGCAGTATCAGATCGAACACGAAGACGAAATCCTCGAGCCCGGCGATGCATTCCCGCTGGTACAAAAACTCCTGAATCTCAATACCAGCCTCGGCCGCGCCCGGGTCGAGGTGATTCTGGTGTCGCGCAACAGTGCCGACACCGGTCTGCGGGTGTTCAACTCGATCCACCATTATGGCCTGGCGATTTCCCGTGCGGCATTTGTCGGCGGGCGCAGCCCTTATCCGTACCTCAAGGCCTTTGGCTGCGACCTGTTTCTCTCGACCCATGCCGAAGACGTGCGCAGTGCGCTGGATGCGGGGTTCGCCGCCGCGACCATTTTGTCGGGCGGCGCCAGTCGTGCGGCCAGCGATGAGTTGCGGATTGCCTTTGACGGTGACGCGGTGTTGTTTTCCGACGAATCGGAGCGCGTCTATCAGTCCGGTGGCCTGGAAGCCTTTCAGGCCAGCGAGCGTGAAGCGGCCCGCGAGCCTCTGCGCGGCGGACCGTTCAAAGGCTTCCTGGCTGCCCTCAACCTGTTGCAGCGCGAGTTCCCCGACGACGCCTGTCCGATTCGTACAGCGTTGGTGACGGCGCGTTCGGCGCCGGCCCATGAACGGGTGATCCGCACCTTGCGCGAGTGGGACATTCGTCTGGACGAGTCGTTGTTCCTCGGCGGCCTGACCAAGTCGGCGTTTCTCGAAGCCTTTGCCGCCGACGTGTTTTTCGACGATCAGGCCGGTCACTGCGAGTTGGCCCGCGAAGTGGTTGCCACCGGTCATGTGCCTCACGGCATAAGCAACGAGCAAAAGGTTTAAGCCCGCGCTTCAAGGTGTTGCACGGCACGTCGCACTCGCCAAGGCACTGCTAAGCTGAATCAATCTCCGCCATGTTGGCACTCGAGGAGGTCATATGATTCGTTCGATGCTATATGCCACTGACCTCGGCCTGTACGCGCCTTTGGTGATGCAGCATGCCTTGGCGTTGGCGAAAACATTTAACGCCGACCTCTACGTGGTTCACGCCGTTGAGCCGATGGGCTTGTTCGCCGAATCGGTGCTTCAGAGTTACCTCGATGAGCAAGCGTTGAACGAGTTTCACAGTCAGGGCTTGAATACGGTGATCGCCAATATCGAGCGGCGGGTACTCGACAGCTTTCGTGAAGAATTGGGGGAGGACGGTGAACAGGACCTGGAACGGATCAAAGCGGTGCGGGTGCTGCAGGGCGACCCGTCGCAGGTGATTCTCGACCAGGCGCAGAAACTCTCCGTGGATTTGTTGATCGTAGGTAGTCATAGCCACGGGGCTGGTGCGGAAACGCCGCTGGGCAGGACGGCTGCGCGGGTGTTGCAACTGGCGCGGGTGCCGGTCTATCTGGTACCTCGGGTGGAGCGTCGTCGCCAAGGGGATCGCTAGAACACGAATAATGGCATTTTGACAAAAAAGTTCTAGATTTATTCTTCAAACCTTTAATATAGTTATATACCGTCGCTGATGCCCGTGGCGTCTACCTGCTTTGAGGGAATGATATGAAGCTTCAACAACTGCGCTACATCTGGGAAGTGGCGCACCACGACCTCAACGTTTCCGCTACAGCCCAAAGCCTTTACACGTCGCAACCGGG
>DQGF01000546.1:12210-15663 GCA_003525045.1 Pseudomonas sp.
CCTCAACGTCTCCGCTACGGCCCAAAGTCTCTACACCTCGCAGCCGGGCATCAGCAAGCAGATCCGTCTGCTGGAAGACGAATTGGGCGTCGAGGTTTTCGCCCGCAGCGGCAAGCACCTGACCCGCGTCACCCCGGCCGGCGAGCGCATCATCACCACCGCCGGCGAGATCCTGCGCAAGGTTGAAAGCATCAAGCAGATTGCCCAGGAATTCTCCAACGAGAAGAAAGGCACCCTGTCGATCGCCACCACGCACACCCAGGCGCGTTATGCGTTGCCACCGGTGATCAGCAATTTCATCAAGCAATACCCGGACGTTGCCCTGCACATGCACCAGGGTTCGCCGATGCAGATTGCTGAAATGGCCGCTGACGGCACCGTGGATTTTGCCATCGCCACCGAAGCGCTCGAGCTGTTCGGCGACTTGGTGATGATGCCGTGCTATCGCTGGAACCGCTGCGTGGTCGTGCCGCACGGCCACCCGCTGACCAAGCTGTCGAAGCTGACCCTCGAAGCCCTGGCCGAATACCCGATCGTGACTTATGTGTTCGGTTTTACCGGGCGTTCGAAGCTCGACGAAGCCTTCAGCCATCGCGGTCTGACGCCGAAAGTGGTGTTCACGGCGGCCGACGCCGACGTGATCAAGACTTACGTGCGTCTGGGCCTGGGCGTGGGCATCGTGGCGAAAATGGCGGTCGATGCCAAACTCGACAGCGACCTGGTGATGCTCGATGCCAGCGATTTGTTCGAATCCAGCATCACCAAGATCGGTTTCCGTCGTGGCACCTTCCTGCGTGGCTTCATGTGCGACTTCATCGAGAAGTTCGCCCCGCACTTGACCCGCGAAGTCATGGCCAAGGCCATCCAGTGCCACAACAAGCAGGAACTGGAAGAACTGTTCGACGGCGTCGAGCTACCGGTCCATTAAGCGCCTGCCCAGCTAGACCACCTCGGTGACAGCGAATTGTTGCCGAGTGCCCGCCACCAGAATCTCCACCTCGTCCCCGTCGAACTTGCCCAGCAGGCTTTTGCCCAGCGGCGAGCGAGGGGTGATGACGGTGATCAATTGCCCCACCAGATCGATCTTCAAACCGGCCGCGTCGGGGGCCAGGAACAGCCACTGTTCACGACCTTTTTCGTCCTCCAGCCCCAGCAAGGCGCCGACTTCAATCCCGCGCTGAGCGTCGTAAGGGCGCAGAATCAGGTTCTGGCAAAGCGTCAGTGACTGTCTGATTTCTTCTACTCGTTTAGCCTGTCCGGCCGCCAGATAAGACGCCTCCAGCCCCAGGGTGTCGTACTTGTTTTCGGCGATGTTTTCTTCATGGGTCGCGGTTTCGTAAGCGGTTTGCGCGGCGCGCTCGGCGATGTCGAGATCGATCCGCAGCTTGTCGAGAATAAGTTGGTGGACGGTCGGCTTGTGCATGGAGAGTTTCATGGTCAGTCGCAAAATTGCGGGTTGGGACGGTAGGGCATGGCTGCCTCCTGGCGGATGGTCGCGGGCAGTGGCGATTGTCGCATGAAGATTAATCGCCGTCGGGTCTTCTGTACGGGGTAATTTATGCGCAGAATCGGCGCCTTTGCCAACGGGAGCCTGGAATGCCTGAATTGAAAACCCGCTGGGATATTTTTTGCACCGTGGTCGACAACTTTGGCGACATCGGTGTGACCTGGCGCCTGGCCCGACAGCTGGTCGCCGAACATTCGGTGGCCGTGCGTTTATGGGTCGATGATCTGCGGGCCTTCGAGCGCTTGTGCCCGGAAATCGACATCAACGTTTCACAGCAGTGGCAAGAAGGTGTCGAGGTGCGTCAGTGGTCCGCCGACTGGCAACCCACCGACGCTGCTGATGTGGTGATTGCCGCATTCGCCTGCCAATTGCCCAGTGCCTACATGGACGCCATGGCCGCGCGGGAAAAACCGCCGCTCTGGATGAATCTCGACTATCTGAGCGCCGAAAACTGGATCGTTGGCTGCCACGGCTTGCCTTCGGTGAAGTACAAGCACGTGCAGAAATTCTTTTTCTTCCCCGGGTTCCAGAAGGGCACCGGTGGCTTGCTGCGTGAAAACGGGTTACTGGAGCGGCGTCGGCAGTTTCAGCAAAGTCCCCAGGCCCAGCGAGAATTCCTCCAAGGTCTAGGGGTCGATCGCGCCGAGGGCGCGCTGCTGATCTCGCTGTTTGCCTACGAAAATACCGGGCTGGCGAGCTGGCTCGACACCTTGGCGGGCGATTCGGCGCCCACTCATCTGCTGGTGCCCGAAGGGCGGATTCTCGGTGACGTCGAACGTTGGTTGGGCGTGGATGGGTTGGCGGCCGGCGCCGTGCACGCGCGCAATGCCTTGACCGTGCAAGTCCTGCCATTCGTCCGACAGGACCAGTATGACCCGCTGTTGTGGAGCTGCGATTTCAACGCCGTGCGCGGCGAAGATTCTTTTGTCCGAGCCCAGTGGGCGGGGCGGCCGCTGCTCTGGCACATCTATCAGCAGGAGGAAGATGTTCACCTGGACAAGCTTGAAGCCTTCCTTGAACGCTATGTGAAAGGCCTTTCGCAACCTGCCAGCGAGGCGATCAGCGGTCTCTGGCGGGCATGGAACGCCGGTGAGACAATGACCGATCACTGGCAATCGACCCGCAAACATTGGCCGGAATTGCAAAAACACGCCGAAGCGTGGTGTCTGGAACAGGCCTTGCAGGCCGATCTTGCCGCGGCGCTGGTACAGTTTTATGTAAATTGGATATGATACGCGGCCTAGATTTTTGTAAATCCCATCCAAATTCGGATATTCGTAATGAAAACTGGTAAAGAACTGAAACCCGGTACCGTGATCCGTCTCGAAAACGATCCTTGGCTGGTTCAGAAAGCTGAATTCACCAAGTCCGGTCGTAACAGCGCGATCATGAAGACCAAGCTGAAGAACCTGCTGACCGGTTACAAGACCGAGATCGTTTACAGCGCCGACGACAAACTGGACGACGTAATCCTCGACCGCAAGGAAGCGACCCTGTCCTTCATCAGCGGCGACACTTACACGTTCATGGACACCACCGACTACACCATGTACGAGCTGAACGCTGAAGACATCGAAGCTGTTCTGCCTTTCGTCGAAGAAGGCATGACCGATGTTTGCGAAGCGATCTTCTTCGAAGAGCGTCTGGTTTCCGTAGAGCTGCCGACCACCATCGTGCGTCAGGTTGACTACACCGAAGGTTCCGCTCGCGGCGACACTTCCGGCAAGGTGATGAAGCCTGCCAAACTGAAGAACGGTACCGAACTGTCGGTTGCCGACTTCATCGAAATCGGCGACATGATCGAGATCGATACCCGCGAAGGCGGTTCCTACAAAGGCCGTGCCAAATAAGCACCGCTTCAGGAATGAAAAAGCCCGACCATTGAGTCGGGCTTTTTTGTGGCTGCCAGAAGCACACGTAACCCGACCCTGTAGGAGCGAGGCTTG
>DQGF01000549.1 GCA_003525045.1 Pseudomonas sp.
AGCGGGCTTGCTCGCGAAGGCGATCTATCAGGCGCCGTCTAAAGTGCGCCGAACCTTGTCCAGCAGCTCATTGATCTGGAACGGCTTGACCAGCATCTCCATGCCATCGCCAAGAAACACCTGACGGTTGATCGCGGTTTCGGCATAACCGGTCATGAACAGGATCGGCAACTTGTCTCGCCAGCCCCGTGCCACATCGGCCAGTTCGCGGCCGCTCATGCGCGGCAGGCCGACGTCGGTCAGCAGCAGATCGATGGACTCGTCGTTCTGCAACCGCTCGAGCGCGCCTTCAATGTCGCCTACTTGCGTGCAGCGGTAACCCGCATCCGCCAGCACTTCGGCCACGAACATGCGCACCGACGGCATGTCTTCGACGAGCAATACATGTTCGCCGGCCCCCTGAAAATCCACGGTGCCCGGCTCGGCTTCGCTGGCCATGAGGTCGGCACTGGCGGGCAACATGATGGTGACTTCGGTGCCACGCCGGGCGACGCTGCGGATGTGCGCATCGCCACCCGATTGCCGGGCGAAACCGTAGATGGTCGACAACCCCAACCCGGTGCCCTGGCCCAGTGGCTTGGTGGTGAAGAACGGATCGAACACCTTGTTGATCACGCTGTGGTCGATACCGGTACCGTCATCGCGAACCGACAGGGCCACATACGCACCATCGGCCAGATTGGGATCGCCGTGAGAATAGGCCGCATAGGTGCTGACCCATACATTGCCACCGTGGGGCAATGCATCGCGGGCATTGATCACCAGATTGAGCACCGCACTTTCGAGCTGGATCGGGTCGACCAGGGCGATCGCGGGTTTAGAGGTCAGTTCCAGTTTCAGGGCGATGCGCTCGCCGATGGTACGCCCCAACAGTTCCTCAAGAGAACGCACGTGCTCGTTGATGTCCACGGGCCGGGTGTCCAGAGGCTGCTGGCGCGCGAAGGCGAGCAGGCGATGAGTCAGGGAGGCGGCACTCATGGCCGAATTCAAGGCCGCTTCGGCGTAAAACTGAACCTTGTCGGTGCGTGAGGCGGCGATCCGTTTCTGAATCAGCTCCAGGCTGGTGATGATGCCGGTGAGCAAATTATTGAAGTCATGGGCGATGCCGCCCGTCAGCTTGCCCAAAGCATCCATCTTCTGTACTTGCAGCAGCTGGGCTTCGGTGCGCGCGCGTACGGCGACTTCCTTGGCCAATTGGGTGGTGGCGTCGTCCAACCGGGCCAGGTGCGAGCGTTCGCGGTGACGATGTTCGGTGACATCTTCGACGAACACCAGGCTCAATTCCGGTGTGCGGTAGGGCGAAATCTGCCATTCGGTTTCACGGACCGCGCCCTGGACCCGCATGCTCAGGGTGCCTTTCCAGCGCTCGCCATAGGCCAGGCGCAGACGCAGTTCCTCAATGATCGCGTCCTGATCTTCGGCAAAGCACTCGCGCAGGGTTTCCGGATTGCGGTTGTCCTGGATCATCTGCGCGAAGGCATGGTTGCATTCGTGGATTTTCAGCTCGGCATCCAGCACGGCGATGGGGGCCGAAACGTTGACAAAGATCTCCCGAAACCGCGCCTCGCTGTCACGCAGGGCATTTTCGGTCTCTCGCACTCGCAGCAAGGTGCGCAGGGTTGCCAGCAACACATCCGCGTCCACCGGGTGGATCAGGTAGGCATCGGCACCGGCGTCCAGGCCGGTGATGATGTCGCCGGTCTGGATCGAGGCCGCCGACACGTGAATCACCGGCAGCAGGGCGGTAGCGGATTCGGCGCGCAGTTTGCGCACGATGTCGAAACCGCTCATGTCCGGCAGATTGACGTCGAGGATCAACGCGTCGATGGTGACGCTGTCGATCAACTCCAGGCCCTCGCCGCCGGTGCCGGCTTCCAGCACTTCATAGCCGTGGCGTTCCAGGCGCCGGCGCAGGGCGTAGCGGGTCGCGACGTTGTCGTCGACGATCAGCAAGCGGATGTCACGTTTCATCGGCGGGCTCCATGGCGATGGCCAGCGGGATGATCACGAAAAAGGTCGAGCCCTTGCCCGGCGTACTCTGCACCCCGACTTCGCCGCCCAGCAACGCCGCGAAGCGTTTGCACAAGGACAGTCCGAGACCGGTTCCGCGAAGGCGTTTTTGCAAGGGTGAGTCGACCTGAGAAAAGTCCTCGAACAATGCCCCATGTAGCGCCGGGGCGATACCTATTCCGGTATCGCTGACGGCAAAGCGCACGCGGTCGCTGCCCTCCAGCCAGGCCGAGACGCGGACTTCGCCGCGGGTGGTGAACTTCAGTGAGTTGGCAATGAAGTTGCGCAGGATCTGCGCCAGCTTCTTGTCGTCGGTGTACAGCCTGGGCAAGCCCACCGGCTCTTCGAAAATCAGGTCCACGGCACTGGCGTCGACAATCGGCCGGAACATGCCGCGCAGGGCGGCAAACAGGTCGAACATGTCGAACCAGGCCGGGGAAATGGTGATGCGCCCGGCTTCGATCTTTGCCAGGTCCAGCAGGTCGTCGACCATGTCGCTCAGCTCGCGGGCGGCGACGCTGACGAAGGCCACTTGCTTATGCTGCTCGGGACTCAGGGGGCCGTCGAGTTCATCGGTCAGCAGACCGGTGATGCTGAGGATCGAGCCCAGTGGCGTGCGGAACTCATGGCTCATGTACGACAGGAAACGGCTTTTGAGGTCCGAGGCCTGGCGCAACTGGTCGGCCTGGGTGTCAAGTTCGGCGTACAGCGCCAGCACACCCTGGTTGGTTTCATCCAGTTCTTCGCGCAAGGCGCTGGCTTCACCCTGCAATTGCGCGATCAGCGCGGCTTGTTCGTCAACCTGACTCATGGGGATCTCAGCCATGGGTGGCCTCCAGAGCAATGACCAACACCGTCACATCGTCCCGTCCACGGCAGAAGTCGCGGTGCAGAATGGCGGCAATCACGGCGGGATGGCGGTGCACCAGGCCGGGGTAATCTTGCAGGTTCCAACGGGACTGCAGGCCGTCGCTGTACATGATCAAAAGCTGTCCGTTCACCTGAGCATAGTCAAAGGGTTGTGCCTTTCGATACTGGCCACCGACGATGCCGGGGTGGGAAGCCAGGCCGCGGGATTTGGCCGGTGCGATCAGGCTGCCACCGATGTTGCCGATACCGACGAATTTCAGCGCATTGCTGTTGCCGTCGAACTGGGCGATGGCCAGGGCACCGCCGCGGGTGCCGATCATGGCGTGATGGATGTCTCCAAGCAACAACAGCGGCGACGCGAACGGCGACCGGGCAAATACGCTCTCGCCGGCGCGGGCGGCGCGTTCGGCTTCTTCGCCGTGCCCGAGGCCGTCGATCACCAGGGCGCTGATACGTGGCCCGTCAAAGGCCAAATGCCAGACATCGCCACAGGCAGGGTCGTCGTGCAGCGCATGCTGGCTGATACCGATGCGTCGGTCCGGTGCCTTGTCGCTGCGCGGATACAACCGAGTCAGCAGCACGGCGCCTCGGGAGTCGGCATAGACATCGAACACTTGCGTCTGGCGCGACACCGCTCCGAGACCGATGCCCTGGGTGCCGCCGGTGGAAAAACCGTCGGTCAGGCAGGCTTGCAAATCGAAGCCCTGGCCGCGGTCGATGGCAAGTATTTCGATCCCGGCACCTGAAGCTCGCGGCAGGACCCTCAGGTGCAATTCGCCGCGGGTGGCATGCTTGAGAATGTTGCTGGCAAGCTCGGTGACCACCAGTGCCACACGTCCGGCATCGGTGGCATCGAAGCCGTGCTTTTCCGCGAGTTGTTGCGCGGTGCGTCGCGCATGACCGATCTGGCTGCTGTCTTCGATCGGCAGCACCTGCGTCATTGACCCCCTCATATTCACGTCCATCGCGCGATCGTTATGCGGGTGCCTTTGCCGGGCGTGGTGTCCAGTTCGAACTCTTCCACCAGACGCTTGGCACCGGTCAGGCCCAGTCCCAGGCCGCTGCCGGAGGTCCAGCCGTCGGTCATCGCCAGTTTGATATCGGCGATACCCGGGCCTTCGTCGCGAAAGGTCAGGCGCAGGCCGGTGCGTGAATTCTCGTCGAGAATCTGCCAGTCCATGTCGCCACCGCCGCCATAGACCATCGTGTTGCGCGCCAGCTCGCTGACGGCGGTCACCAGCTTGGTCAGGTCGATCAGGCGCATGCCGCACTCTTGAGCGAGCTTGCGCGCCAGTTGCCGGGCCAGCACCACGTCTTGCTCGATATGAATCGGATGAGTGCCGCTGCTGCGCACGGTCATTGCTCGCGTACTCGTGCCTGGAGCAGTTTCATCCCGCGCTCGACATTCAGCGCCGTACTGACGCCGGGCAGGGTCAGGCCGAGCTCCACCAAGGTGATGGCCACCGCGGGTTGCATGCCGACCAGCACGGTCTGGGCATCCATGATTTTCGACAGCCCGGAGATAGTGCCGATCATTCGGCCGATGAACGAGTCAACCATGTCCAGCGCCGAGATATCGATCAGCACGCCGCGGGCCGAAGTCCGGCTGATGCGCTCGGACAGATCGTCCTGAAGGGTCAGAGCCAACTGGTCATGCATGTCGACCTGAATGGTCACCAGCAGGAAGTCACCCATTTGCAAGATCGGAATGCGCTCCATCGGCTCAGACCGCCTTGCTGACAGTGATTCCCAAGCGGGTCAGCGCCAGTTTCAGGGCATCGGCCAGGTTGGCCTTGGTGACCACGCCTTGCAGGTCCAGCCCCAGGTGCACGATGGTCTGGGCGATCTGCGGCCGCACACCGCTGATGATGCAATCGGCGCCCATCAGGCGAATCGCGGTGACGGTCTTGAGCAGGTGCTGAGCCACCAGGGTGTCGACGGTCGGCACGCCGGTGATGTCGATGATGGCGATTTCCGAGCCGGTATCGACGATCCGCTGCAACAGCGATTCCATCACCACTTGGGTACGTTGTGAGTCCAGGGTGCCGATCATCGGCAGTGCCAGCACGCCGTCCCAAAGCTTGACCACCGGCGTCGACAATTCCAGCAACTCTTCCTGCTGGCGCTTGATCACCGCTTCGCGGGACTTCTGGAACGTGCGAATGGTGTGCATGCCCAAGGCGTCGAGCAGTTCGGAAACCTCCCAGAGTTGCTCGGCCAGCAGCGCGGGACTGTCCTGGTAATGATTTTGCAGAAGCGAAAACATCGGGCCCTTGAGGCCGAAGATGAAACTGGCGGTCTGGTGCGAATCCTGGCCGAGCAGGGCGCGGCTATGGGAGAGTTTTTCGAGGAACTGGCGAATATCGTCCCAGCCGGAGGAGGCGACGTTCTGGTCGTTGCCACCTTCAAGGCCGGCAATGACCAGCTGCATAAAGTCCGACGTATCCTGTTTCACGTCCTGCTCTTTGAGGTTGCGTGTAGCGCCGCTGGCCTCGAGGCCTTTGGTCCATTCGGCAAGCAGTTGGGTCCGGTTTGTTTTCATCGCATCGAGCGTGCTGGTTTGCAGTGCCGCCATGGGACTTTGACTCCTTGGAAATTGTTGCCGATTCTCCAAATGTTGATCGGCACAAATCAGTGACATTTACCCTACGCAATAGTTTTCGTTTCTGACAGGTTTTTGCGATTCAATGCGCATGGGCGCAGGAAGCGGTGATCCATTCAATGGAACGTTGTCCCCCGCAAAGCTTCGAAACTACAGGGCCGACTGTTTAAGCCGCGCACTTGCCGTGACGAACGAGGTACTTATGAAAGACGAAGCGATGACACAGGAGCAGGATCAGACGGGGGCACCGGTCAAGCGTAATGATCCGGCGATTGACCCAAAAACGCCGGCCCAACCGGGCGATCAACACCAGGGACAAACCAGGGAGCCGGAAAGTGCCGACCATTCGGTCGACCAGAAAAACCGCCATACCGATAACGACAATGAATTCAGCCCCGGTTTCAAACCGAATCCGGACCGGCCCAAGCCCAGTGATGACACCGACGCCGACATTGATACCGATGGCGGTTAGATCGAACCGGACACAATCAAAAAGGCCCCATCCATGGATGGGGCCGTTTTGTTCAACGATTATTTACTCGGGTGAGCAGCCTGCAGTTTTTTCGCCATATCCAGGTGTTTTTCCAGCGCCGGCAGCATTTTTTGCGCAAAACCTTTGAGTTCCGTGCCGCCTTTGACTTTGTCGTCGGTCACGGTGTTGGCTTCTTTCTTGAACAGCTCGATGGTGTCTTCGTGCGCCTTGACCTGGTTGTTGGCATAGGCCGCGTCGAAGGATTCATCGCGCATGTCGAGGATTTTTTCCTTGGCCTGTTTCACCAGTGTCGTGGTGTCCGGCACCTCGATGTCATTCTTTTTCGCCAGCGCCGCCAATTCATCGTTCGCCTTGGAATGATCGGTGATCATCATGTTGGCAAATTCCTTGATGTCGGCCGAGGAGCTTTTTTCCAATGCCAGCCGGCTGGTTTCGATTTCCGCGATACCGCCCGCGGCCGCGCTGTCCACGAAGTCATTGGAGGTGGCAGCGCAGGCCATGCCCATGCTGGTGCTCAAGGCTACGGCCAGAGTGAGGTGGCGCAGGGTAAATCCGTCCATTGGTTATTCTCCACACAGGTTTCAAGGGCGATCGAATGATCGTTAAGCAATGGAGGGCGACGGGCGGAGAAAGGTTTTATCGCTTTTTCGACAGGACGACGAACGGACACCGCTGGTCTGATAGGCGGTCGACAGAACCCGTCAACCAAGGCCATTCTGATAGTTGGTGAACGCAATCAATCGCGTTTGCCACCGATCAACAAACGGAGGTGTTCCATGCCGGTGACCCATGACCTTTATCAGGACCTGAAACTCACAAAGGAAGAGATCCAGCAAAAACGCACCAAGGATCCGTTACTGGATTCACTGATCAACAAGTATTCGCAGGCGGACGCCGAGGTGGTAAAGGCCGAGACCGCCCAATCGGACGCGCTCAGCGATGATGCTCTGAAGAAGCTCAAGGAGAAGCGTGTGCTGGTCAAGAACAAGATCGTTGAACGACTTCAGGCACCGTCCTGACTCTCCGAACCCCGCCACCGACGACTGGTGACTGAAAAATTGGAACGGTGATAAATACCGGCACCTCGAATGATCAGAGTCCGAATCGACGGCTCCATGCGAGGTGCCCCATGACTGATCCAATTGTCGCCAGTAAAGAAAAGTACCCCAGCGAAGAACAGGGTGGCTACGACCCCATCCCGACCCATCCCGAACCCCTGAGCCCAGGACGCACCACCGTCAACCCTGAAGATGAACCGGGCATCGATGAACTGCCGAACAATGAAGGTGCGGTCCCCATGGACCAGGACGATGGCACTGACCTCGATCCGGAAAGGGTGCGTGAAGAAACGGGCAACGCGGTGCGCGATGACGAGATGGATCCCCGGTAAATCAAGATCAAAAAATCGCAGCCCCTG
>DQGF01000548.1:0-5936 GCA_003525045.1 Pseudomonas sp.
GGCTTGCCCGCGAAGGCGGCCTCGAGCCTTGCATCGCCCATGAAAACGCCTTCGCCGGCAAGCCTGGCTCCTACAGGGGAGGCGGCGGTGTTTACCAGGGAATGGTTTCACCTTTGTAATTCACAAAATGATGCCCGCCCTTGCCGGTATACGCATTCACCTGATCAACCAGACCGCGGGTGCTGGTTTCGACATCGATGTCGGCGCCTTCACCGCCCATGTCGGTCTTTACCCAACCCGGATGCAGCGACAGCACCGTGAGTTTCTGCTCGCCCAGCGGAGTGACGAAGCTGTTGGTCATGGAGTTCAGCGCAGCCTTGCTGGCCTTGTACAACGCCAGCTCCGGTGCGTCCGGCATGGTGACGCTGCCCAGCACCGAACTCATGAACGCCAGCACACCGGTCTGCGGACGGATCTGCCCGACGAAGCGCTGGGCCAGGTTGATGGGTGCCACGGCGTTGGTGAAGAACAGTTGACCGACTTCGGCCAGTGTCGCGCCACCCGGCGTTTGAACTTCCGGCCCCTTGACGCCGGCATTGACGAACAACAGGTCGAACACCTGGTCCTTGAGCTGCTGGCTCAGGGCGATCACCGCCTGCTGATCGTCCATGTCGAGTTTTTCGATCCGCACCGTGCCCAGGGCCTGCAAGGCTTCGGCGTTCTGCGGGTTGCGCACGGTGGCGGTGACTTGCCAGCCATCGGCCAGCAGGGTTTTCACCAGCCCGAGGCCCAAGCCCCGAGAAGCACCGATGATGAGTGCGGTTTTTGCCTTGGACATGAGTGGGTTCCTTGATAAATGAGGATCACGGATTCAATGGGCAGCTTTGCCTGAGCCATAGCTGCAACGCCTGATGCAGCGCGCCGAGTTCGGCCATGCGGGTCTCTACTGACCGAACACTACTCGCCGCCCCTCAGGCGAATTAAACATCGCATCCCCATCATGCCCGATCCCTGGCACTTCGATCAGTTGCTGACTCATTCCTTGAGGATAAAGCCGCTTCAGATAATCAAAATAATTGCGCCCGCGGATCAAGCGATTGGCACCCTGGGCTTTCGCCTCACAACGTTTATCCAGTGCCGGGTGATTCGGGTCGGTATCCTGCTGGCCCAGCAAATAAACGATGTCACGTTTGGCGTAGTGTTCCTTCAACTGCGCGGGCGTTTGTCCCTCGGCATAGGCAGGCAAATCCGTCAGCCCATACTTCCAGCGATTGAACTGCGGACAGCCGGAGTGACTGAACGCCACGGGCCGGCGTTCATCGAAGTACGCATAAGAAGACGGGTTGGCAATGACGTAACGCACCTGCACACCGGCTGCCATGAGCGCTGGTTGATCGTGACTCAGCAAGGCATATCGCTGCACCACCTGGGCACCACCGGAGTGACCGGCGATGACGACCTGCTTTACGTCGGGAAACTGTAGGCGATCGGCGAATCGGGCGACGATTTCGTCGAGTGCCGCGTAGGAACTCAGAGCAAACGGGGCTGTGGACGAGCCGCCGGTCATCCAGTCATTGCCCTGCCAGCGCAATACGCTGTCAGCCACCGGGTGAAGCGCGATGTCGGACTCATTGAGAAATTGCGGAGCAATCACCAAGGTAGTCGCGCTTTGTCCTGCCTGTTCAGCTGCGTGCTCGGCACTCTGGCGATAGGTTTCGGCATTGCGCAGGCGACCATGGATGATGATCAGCACCCGTTCGATTTTCGTCGGCGCCGGGCCGATGCCCACCGCGATCTCACCCGAGGTCAACAGCAGGCGGCCGGGGCTGACCTCCTTGACCCCATGCTCGGCAGCCTGGGTGCTTGCGCAGGTGAACAGCAGAGCCAGCAGCCACTTTTTCATTACAGGTTTTTCGCAGCAAAGGTATCGCACTGGCCGACCTGGCCCTGCGCAAATCCGGTTTTGAACCAGCGCACCCTTTGCGCCGACGTCCCATGGGTAAACGAGTCCGGCACCACGCGACCCTGACCTTGCTGCTGCAGACGGTCGTCGCCAATGGCGTTGGCGGCGTTCAAGGCTTCTTCGATGTCACCCGGTTCCAGCCAGTTCAGACGTTGCTGGGCACTATGGGCCCAGACCCCGGCCAGGCAATCGGCCTGCAGTTCCTGGCGCACCAGCAAACCACCATCACCTTCCATTGGCCGGCCTTGTTGGCGAGCGGTCTGAATTTTCGCCGATACGCCGAGCAAGGTCTGCACATGGTGGCCGACTTCGTGAGCGATCACGTAGGCTTGCGCGAAGTCGCCCGCAGCGGAAAAGCGTTGGGACATCTCCTGGAAGAAACTCATGTCCAGGTAGACCTTCTGGTCCGCCGGGCAATAGAACGGACCGGTCGCCGAAGTCGCCAGGCCGCATGCCGAGTTGACGCGGTTGCTGAACAGCACCAGGGTCGGGTCCTTATATTGACGATCGGCCTGCTGAAAAATCTGCCGCCAGGTGTCTTCGGTGTCGCCGAGGATTGAGCGCACGAATTCGGCCCCTTCATCGTTGGCTGGCGGCGCCTTGCGGGTTTGCGTCGGGGCTGGTGCCGATTGCTCGCTCATCTGCCCGGTGAGTTGCCCGAGGATCTGCAAGGGGTCCTGGCCAGTGAGCCAGCCGATCCCGACGACCAGAATGATCGCCGTCAGGCTCAGGCCCTTGCCGCCACCGAAGCGCATCCCGCCACCACCGCCGACGTCATCGCCCCGGGCATCGACCACGTTGTCACTACGTCGGCCTTTTTTCCATAGCATGTGGGGAACCTCTTTTCTTACTTGATGAAGACGCGTGGTGGTGAGTGTTGCTGGTGAGGGAGAGCGGCGCCAGTCCGGTCGTCAGACAGCCTTGAGCGGCGCCGGTTCTGTCCATGCAGTGATATCAATGGCTGGGTTGACGGGTGGGTGTTAAAGGTCCGCGGCGGCGAAGGTGTCGCAAGCGTCGGTCCGGCCTGTAGCGAAACCGGATTTGAACCAGTTCGCCCGCTGTTGCGAAGTGCCGTGACTGAACGTCTCTGGCCTAACTGTGGCGTTTCGGGAGCGTTGCAGGTAGTCGTCACCGAACACTGCCGCGGCATGCAAGGCGGCTTCGATATCGCCAGGTTCCAGCCAATCCAGGCGTTGTTGTGCATGGTGTGCCCAGACGCCTGCCAGGCAATCGGCCTGCAACTCCGCACGCACCTCCAGGCCGCCATCGCCGGTGACGGGTTGATCGTCCAGCAAGGCTTTCTCGAATGGATAGGAAAGTCCTAGCTCCAGTTGCACGTGATGGCCGATTTCGTGAGCAATGATGTAGGCCCGCGCGAAGTCACCGACCACTGCAAATTGCTGCTCCAGTTTGGCGAAGAACTCCAGATCGAGATACACGTGCTGATTGCCTGGGCAATAGAACGGTCCACTGGCGGAGCTGGCGTACCCACATCCCGAGACCACGCCATTGTCGAATAGCGTCAGCGTGGGTTCGGGATAATCCCGTCCTGTTTGCGCAAAAAGTTGTTTCCAGGTGTCTTCGGTATCGCCCAGCACAGACTGAACAAACTTCAGTTGCAGATCTTCGCCGGGCTCAATCAAAAGGCTTGCTCCAGGTGGGTTCAATGTGTTCGAGGAGGCGAGCGGAACCTCGTCCGGTGTCGTACCCAACGTCGAGTAAAGTCCCGCGCCTGCCAGTGCGACAGCGGCCAGTCCGGCGCCCAATGTTTTCCCTGTGAGTGTGCGGGCATCCTTGCCCTTGCGAGTGTCGTTCACGTTGTCGCTGCGTCTTGCCTTGTTCCATAACATGGTTGCGGTCTCTCATGGATTGATGGGGTATGTGTTACCGGGTCTATGAATAACCGTACTGGCAGAGGTGTGTGGGTGAAATGTGTAAGGATTAGTGAGGCCACTGCCATTGCGACGGTAGTCGCGGATCGAAAGTGGTCGTTTCGCGGTTACGGGTCGAACGCGTCTCACACCGGAGCAAAGTCCGCAGGCCGTTTGGGTCGATGCTGGTTACCGGACAGCGGATTCCAGATTTCGCATTGGGCAGTTTGTCTTTTAGAATCGGGCAAATTGCGTGTGGAACCTCTCATGGCCGGCAGTCAGATTGAACGTGTTTTCAGTGTGTTGGAAAACCTCACCAGCGCCCCTCGCGGTCTGCCGATGCAGACGCTGGCAGAGCAACTGGATATTCCTAAAAGCGCGACTCACCGCCTGCTCGCCGAACTTATTCGGCTGGGCTACGTACGGCAGAATCCGGAAAATTTGCGCTATCACCTGTCCACCAAGCTGGTGGCCATGGGGTTCCGTTACCTGTCGAGCAGCGGCGCCGATATCGTGCAGCCGGTGCTGGATCGCCTGGCTCAGGAAACCGGCGAGCTGGTGCGTCTGGGGGTGATCGAAGGCGAGCGACAGACCTGGATCGCCAAATCCCAGGGTGCCCGCTCCGGTCTGCGTTACGACCCGGATATGGGCCGCGATGCGCCGTTGTTTTATACCGCGTCGGGGCATGCGTGGCTGGCGTGCATGAGTGATGCCCAAGCCCTGTCGCTGGTGGAACGCCAGGGCAGTGACCGCCCGAAAGACCTCGGGCCGAACGCGCCGCGCTCCAACATCGAGTTGCTGGAACGGCTGCGTCTGGCGCGGGAGCAGGGCTATGCCTGGGTCGAGGAGAGTTCGGCGGTAGGCACCTCGGCAATTGCGGCGGTGGTGAGGCATCCGGGCGATGGGCGGGCGATCGGGGTGCTGAGCATTGCGGGCCCAAGCGCGCGGATGCCGGAGCCGAGGTTGCATGAGTTGGCGCCGCTGTTGGTGAGCTATACCGAAGAGTTGTCGGCGGCGAGCCAGGCTTCGGAGTTGTTCAGTTAGTGGGCACACATCTAATCTTCTGTCGTCCAAAAGATGTGCGTTGTTCGAACACTTTTGTGGCTCTCGTATGTAAGATTCTGGAACCAGGTTCTAAATTGTCTGGCAGATGCTTTGGATACAACCCGGGAATTGGTGGCGCGGCTTTAGTTGGTGCTGCGAAGCTTTTGACTTTAAGTAAGGAAACCCAATGACCCTCAGCACCCCGCTTTCCGGCGTCAATCAGCCCTTCAAGGGGATTGTGCTGATCGTTGTCGCGACCTTTCTGTTTTCCAGCCATGACGCGTTGTCGAAATATCTTTCAGGGTTCTACCCGATCATCATGGTGGTCTGGGCCCGATATCTGATTCACACCTTATTGATGGCCGGGATTTTTCTGCCGCAATCCGGGTTGAGTGTCCTACGGACCAGGCGGCCTTTACTGCAGTTGCTCAGGGCGTTATGCCTGCTGGGCACCAGTTTGTTTTTCACCACCGGTTTGCAGTACATCCCGTTGGCCGAAGCCACTGCGGTCAACTTTCTTGCACCGGTCCTGGTGACCGCGCTGTCAGTGCCGCTGCTGGGTGAGCGCGTCACCCGTGGCCAATGGATTGCGGTAATTTGCGGATTTATCGGCGTATTGATCATTGTCCACCCCGGCGGGGACCTGTTCACGGCAGCGGTGTTACTGCCGCTCTGTTCGGCACTGTTTTTCTGTTTCTATCAATTGCTCACCCGCAAGCTCAGTGAGATCGACAGCCCGACCACCAGCAACTTCTTCGCCGGCCTGTGCAATACGTTGGTGATGAGCGCGCTGGTGCCGTTCTTCTGGCAAGTGCCAAGCCTGGGGCATGGTTTCATGATGGTGGCGCTGGGAGCCTGCGGGATGACGGCGCATCTGTTTTTGACTCAAGCTTTCCGTCACGCCGCGCCCGCGCTGCTGGCGCCGTTCGGCTATTGTCAGATTGTCTTTGCCGGTTTGCTGGGCTGGTTGCTGTTTTCTCACACGCCGACCCTGATGACTTTGGTCGGGATCGCGGTGATTTGCTGCAGCGGGTTGGCGGCGGCCTGGCGCCAGAGTCGTCGGTAAAAACGCTGAACGACCTGTGGGAGCGAGCGGCTCCCCCCCCCCGGGGGGTTCA
>DQGF01000548.1:6177-23107 GCA_003525045.1 Pseudomonas sp.
GAGCGAGCCTGCTCGCGAAGCGGCCGTGTCAGTCAACATCCATGTTGAATGACGGTCCGCCTTCGCGAGCAGGCTCGCTCCCACAGGGGGATTGCGTCGGACTTTTTAATCGGTGACGGTAGGAATCTTGCGCGGTGCCATGAAGTACATCCAGATCAGCGCGATGAAGTACATCGCCGGAATCATGGTGAACAGCACGGTGTAATTGTTGTTGGTGAGGGTCAGAATATGGCCGACCAACTGGGTCATGAACATCCCGCCGATGGCGGCGCACATGCCGCCGAAACCGAACACCGTACTCATCATGTGCTTGGGCGTGTAGTCCATCACCAGGCTCCAGATGTTCGCGGTCCAAGCCTGGTGCGCACCAATGGCCAGGGAAATGGCAAAAACCGCGACCCACAGATTGCTCGAACCGGCCGCCATGATCACGCCGATGATGCAGCAGGCGAACAGGAACATGGACATCAGTCGCGCCTTGATCGGGTTAATCCCACGGCCGATCAGGAACGAGGACAGGATCCCGCCGCCGACGCTGCCGAAGTCGGCCGTCAGGTAGATGATGATCAGCGGAATACCCATCTGGGTCACGTTGATCCCCAGGTTGTATTGCTGATTGAGGAACGGTGGCAGCCAGTAGAGGTAGAACCAGAACACCGGCGCGGTGAGCGAGTAGGCAAGGGCGAAGGCCCAAGTGCCACGCATGCGCAGGATTTTCGAGAACGGCACGCGGGACTGTTTCGGTTCGACTTCCTTCTGGATGTAGTCCAGTTCCGATTGTTTAACGCTTGGGTGATCTTCCGGGTTGAAGTACTTCAAGCCCCAGAGCACCAACCAGATCCCGCCCAGTGCCGACATGCACAGGAACGCGGCCTGCCAGCCCCAGACGTGGAGGATCAGCGGCAACAACATCGGGGTGAACATCGCGCCGACGTTGGTCCCGGCATTGAAGATGCCGGTGGCCACGGCGCGTTCACCTGCGGGGAACCACAACCGCGTGGTTTTTACGCAGGCCGGGTAGTTGGCGGCTTCGGTCAGGCCAAGGATGAATCGGCAGACCATGAAGCCGACCGCCGAGGTGGCCAGGCCATGGGCACCGGTCGCCAGGCTCCAGAGCAGTACTGCGCAGAAGAACACACGTTTCACGCCGACCCGGTCGATCAAACGGCCTTGAATCACGAAACCGATGGCGTAACCCACCTGGAACCAGAAGTTGATGTTGGCGTAGTCCATCGCCGTCCAGCTCATTTCCTTGGCCAGGATCGGCTGCATCACGCCCAGTGCGGCGCGGTCGATGTAGTTCAGGGTGGTGGCGAAAAACACCAGCGCCAGCATGCCCCAACGGGTTTTGCCTACCGCCATGGCGCCGCGGATCTTGTCGCCGATGCCGCCCGCGGTGCCGATGGCCGGAGCCATGCGCGAGCTTTCCGGTTGAGAACTGTGAGAAGGAATCATCTGTGCCATCCGTTCAATGACTGACAAGCGAAGCTCGTCGGGACTTCAAGGGCGCGTGATCAATCGGTGGCGATGGACGCGCAAGATTGATCGGCTGAGGTGCTTTCGTCAGCTGACGACAGCGCGTTATTCAGCGAGCGACACGGTTCGGCCTGAGGCGCGAGACGTTCGGATGGACGCCGGGCAGGGTGTGTGAGAATTCGAGCGAGGGAGCAAGGCGTTGAATGAGTGCATGAGCGTGTACCCGTTTTTTGAAATTTTTATGTGGTGTTCTGGGTCTTTGGTAACCGGGCCCCGTTGTTCATGACTGGACCCAATGTGGTGTTGATGTTGCGCAGTGGACGAAAAATCGTCAATTCGCCAAGGGTCATTGTGTTCGATAATCGCACGCAAAACTAACCAGGTAGTACACTTTGAATTGCTGTGTGGGATCTGGCAGCCAATAATCTACTCCAGAAAAATACGCGGTCCCTGTAGGAACCTGGCTTGCCGGCGATGACGGCCGCGAGATCGCCATCGCCGGCAAGCCGGGCGTCTACATAAAACCAGCGATGCCTCTAACACGACTGTCTCCACCACCGGGAGTCGATATATGCAGCGTTCCATTGCCACCGTTTCCTTGAGCGGTACTTTGCCGGAAAAACTCGAAGCCATCGCCGCCGCCGGTTTTGACGGGGTGGAGATTTTCGAAAACGACCTTCTCTACTACGACGGCAGCCCGCGGGAGATCAGACAGATGTGTGCCGATCTCGGGATCGCCATCACGCTGTTTCAACCTTTCCGGGACTTCGAAGGTTGCCGTCGCGACCGTCTGCCGCGCAATCTGGAACGGGCCGAGCGCAAGTTCGACCTGATGCAGGAACTGGGCACCGACCTGGTGCTGGTGTGCAGCAACGCCTCGGCCGACTCCATCGGTGATGAACAAGTCCTCATCGACGACTTGCGCTTGCTGGCCGAACACGCCGGGGCCCGTGGCCTGCGGATTGGCTACGAAGCACTGGCCTGGGGCCGGCATGTGAACACTTATCAACAGGTGTGGAACATCGTCCGTCAGGCGGACCACCCGAGTCTGGGCGTGTTGCTGGACAGCTTTCACACGCTGTCACTCAAAGGCGATCCGAGCGCCATCGCCGACATTCCCGGCGACAAGATTTTCTTCGTGCAAATGGCCGATGCGCCCGTTCTGGCCATGGATGTGCTGGAGTGGAGTCGGCATTTCCGCTGCTTCCCGGGCCAGGGCGAATTCGATTTGCCAGGTTTCCTCGCACCGATCATCAAAAGTGGCTACACCGGGCCGTTGTCCCTTGAGATCTTCAACGACGGTTTTCGTGCTGCACCGCCCCGGGCCAACGCCGCCGACGGTCTGCGTTCCTTGCTGTACCTGGAGGAGAAAACCCGTGATCGTCTGGCGCAGGAAGCTAAACCCCCCGCCAATCTCGATATTCTGTTCGAGACACCCAAGGCCAGCGAATACAACGGCATCGAGTTTCTCGAGTTCGCCGTGGACGAAAGCCTTGGGGCCAAGCTGTCCCATTGGCTGGAGCGTCTGGGTTTCGTCAAGGCCGGGCAACACCGCTCCAAGAGTGTGAGCTTGCTGCGTCAGGGCGATATCAACCTGATCCTCAACTCCGAGCCTTATTCGTTCGCCCACAGTTTTTTCGAAGCTCACGGCCCATCGCTGTGCGCCACCGCTGTGCGGGTCAAAGACAGCGCCAGTGCGCTGGCCCGGGCCGTGGCTTACAAAGGCCAGCCGTATCGCGGGCTGGTTGGCCCCAACGAACTGGAACTGGCCGCCGTGCGCGCACCGGACGGCAGTCTGATTTATCTGGTGGATCGGGACGCTGACGTCTACGGCACCGACTTCAATCTGCAGCCGACAGCCGTGGACAGTGGCGGTCTCAAGCGCATCGACCACATGGCCATGGCGCTGCCGGCCGACAGCCTCGACAGCTGGGTGCTGTTCTATAAGAGCCTGCTGGATTTCGAAGCCGATGATGAAGTGGTGCTGCCTGACCCGTATGGCTTGGTGAAAAGCCGGGCGTTGCGCAGCCGCTGCAGCTCGATCCGCTTGCCGCTGAACATTTCCGAAAACCGCAACACCGCGATTTCACACGCGCTGTCGAGTTATCGTGGTTCCGGCGTGCATCACATCGCTTTTGATTGCGACGATATCTTTGCCGAGGTCAGTCGTGCGAAAGAGGCAGGCGTACCGCTGCTGGATATCCCCCTCAATTATTACGATGACCTGGCTGCGCGCTTCGATTTCGACGACGAGTTCCTCAGTGAACTGGCGTATTTCAACGTGCTTTACGATCGCGATGCTCAAGGCGGTGAGCTGTTCCACGTGTATACCGAGCCGTTTGAAGGACGGTTCTTCTTTGAAATCATCCAGCGCAAGAATGGCTATGCCGGTTACGGGGCGGCCAATGTGGCGGTGCGACTGGCGGCCATGGCCAAGTCGCGAAGCGGTGCCGTCCGTCAGGCAAAGTTGTAGGAAATTCGTAAACTCGAGGTTAAACCGCTGTCGTGCGGCTTCCTTCACTGTGCGGCGCGGCCCATAATCGCCAGCCTGTGCAGTGATGGCCGTGAGCCCGCAATGACAATAACTTCAGAACTCTCCGCAGCGCCCGACGAACCAATTGCAGAGCCTCGCAAGAGCCGCAAGAACAATCCGGAAAAGACCCGCGAGAATATTCTTCAAGAAGCCATTGTAGAGTTCGTCCAGCAGGGGCTTTCCGGCGCCCGCGTCGATGCGATCGCCGAGCGCATCCACACCTCCAAGCGCATGATCTATTACTACTTCGGCAGTAAGGAACAGCTCTACGTCGAGGTGTTGGAGAAACTCTACGGCGATATTCGCAGCACCGAAAACCGTCTGCACCTGGCTGAACTGGCGCCGGTGGAGGCGATTCGGCGGCTGGTGGAGTTCACCTTCGATCACCATGATCGCAACGTCGATTTCGTGCGCATCGTCAGCATCGAGAACATTCACAATGCCGACTATGTGAAGCGCTCCGATGCGATCAAGGCGATGAACAACACGATCCTCGAATCACTGGGCGAGATTTTGCGTCGCGGTGCCGAGGAGGGTGTGTTCCGTGCGGGGCTCGAACCGTTGGATGTGCATCTGCTGATCAGTTCGTTCTGCTTCTATCGCGTGTCGAACCGCCATACCTTAGGTGAGATCTTTCAGATCGACTTGCCGGATGAAGGTATCAAGCAGCGTCATCGGGAGATGATCTGCGAGTCGGTTTTACGATACCTGCAGGCCTGACCTGTGGCGAGGGAGCTTGCTCCCGCTTGAGTGCGCAGCACTCACAAAATAGCTGATTCTGCCCAGCATTTTTGGGACGCTGCGCAGCCCAGCGTCGGAACGCCGCCCGGAGCAAGCTCGCTCGCCACAGAATCGTTTAAACCTCAGATCTCAACCATTCATGCTCTGAAAATGCGCCAGCATCCGCTGCGCATCCGGCACCACGCCGCTGAACAATTCAAACGCCTTCACCGCCTGAAACACCGCCATGTTGCCGCCATCCAGCGTCCGGCAACCCAGGGCGCGGGCATTGCGCAGCAGTTCGGTTTCCAGCGGGAAATACACGATCTCCGCGACCCACAACTCACCTCGCAGCAATTCCACCGGCACTGGCATGCCCGGCAGTTTTTTCATGCCCATGGGTGTGGTGTTCACCAGACCGTCGGCCTGGGCCAGGGTGCTCGGCAGATCATGCCCGGCGACCGCGCGGCCAGCGCCGAAATGTTGATTGAGGTTGTTCGCCAACGACTGCGCACGACTCGTATCCACGTCAAAAATGCTCAGCAGTCGTACGCCTTCGCTTAATAAGGCATGAGCCACCGCTGCGCCTGCGCCACCTGCGCCCATTTGCACTACGCACTCAAGGCCAACGCCCTGCAGGCCTCTGCGAAAACCTTCGGCAAAACCCAGGCAATCGGTATTGTGGCCGATGCGTTTGCCGTCCTTCAGTACCACTGTGTTCACTGCGCCGATGCCGCGGGCTTCCGGGGACAATTCGTCGAGCAGTGGAATGATCGTCTGCTTGCACGGAAAGGTGATGTTCAGACCGGTGAAGTTCATGCACTCGGCGGCCATCAGCAGGTCGGGCAGGGCGCTGCTGTCGAGTTTCAACTGGTCGAGATCGATCAGGCGATAGAGGTAGCGCAAACCCTGGGCATCGCCTTCATGCTCGTGCAGTGCCGGGGTGCGGGAAGCCTGGATGCCGGCACCGATCAGTCCGGCCAGTACAGCGTTGGTTTGAGACATGGCATTCACCCCTTCAAACGCAGGCTGAAATGCTCCAGCGCCAGGCGATAACCGTGGCTGCCGAAACCGGCCATTACTGCGGTGGCAATGGCTGAAACGAAGGAGTGGTGCCGGAACGGTTCGCGGGAGTGGACGTTGGAGAGGTGGACTTCGATCACCGGCAGTTCGCTGGCGACCAGGGCATCGCGAATCGCCACCGAGGTGTGCGTCCAGGCCGCCGGATTGATGACGATCCCAGCGCAACGGCCGCGGGCGGCGTGAATCCAGTCCAACAGTTCGCCTTCATGATTGGTCTGGCGAAATTCCACCGCCAGTCCGAACTCTTCGGCGGCACGAGCGCACAACAGCGAAATGTCAGCCAGGGTTTCGTGACCGTATGTCGCCGGCTCACGGGTGCCGAGCAAGTTCAGATTGGGGCCGTTGAGCACCAGAACGATAGGGGGCATCGGTTTTCTCCACTTATTATTTTTGGAATCGGCCGAGAGGTCCGGCCTGGAGATAAATTGTACTAGATGGTTAATTTGGTCAATTGGAGAGGTGGCACGACGGTTTTTTGTGTGCGGTGATCGGACGGTTTCGATATTTAACGTGGCAAATGCTCAACCAGAAAATCGATGAAAGCCCGCAGTCGCAACGGTACATGGCGACTCTGCGGGTAGAGCAGGGTGAACGGCCGCGAGCGTCCGCCATAAGGCTTGAGCACTTCCACCAGCGAGCCATCGTCCAGTTCGTTTTCGACGATGAAGCGATAAGTCTGAAACAGCCCCGCCCCGTGTTTGGCCAGGGTCACGCCACCGAGCACGTCGTCGGAACAACTGAGGTTGCCCTCGGCAAGAATCTCGCGCTGCACGCCATCGTCGTTGAACAACCAGGCAATGCGCCGGCCGCTGCTGGGGAGTTCGTACTGAATGCATTCATGCTGTTGGAGGTCGTCCAGGGTTTTCGGGATACCAGCACGTTTCAGGTAATCGGGACTGGCGATCATCACCAACGCTGCGTCTTCAAGCTGTCGGGCGATGAGGCCTGAATCCGCAATTGCACGCACGCGGATGGCCATGTCATAGCCTTCGCCAACGAAATCGATGTTGCGATTGCTGATGTGCGACTCGACTTTCACCGCCGGAAAGCGCTCCCGAAACGCCGGCAGCAACGGCAGGATGCGGTGATGGGCATAAGTGGTGGGAATACTGATGCGCAAGGTGCCGGAAGGCTCCTGCTGCTGGCCCATGACCTCGCGCTGAGCCTCGACCAGTTGCGCCAACGCCTGACGACACTCCTCGTAATACCGCCGGCCACTGTCGGTCATTTTTACGCTGCGAGTGGTGCGCGCAAACAGCCGCACGCCCAGGCGTTCTTCCATGCGCGACACTGATCGGCTCACGGCTGCCGGCGTCACGCCGGCCACCAGCGCGGCGGCAGTAAAGCTGCCAGCCTCGGCGGCCAGGCAAAACAGCTCGATGCTGCCCAACTGAAGATCGTCGAATTGTCGCTGCATGATTGATTACACCAGGGATCAAATGGAGTGTCTGATTCTGTATTTATCAAATTGGTGAAAGGATTGCTTACCATTTTCCCCTGTGATCGGGGCACCCGGGGCGACTTCGAGCGCTAACTTCAAGTTCGAGTGCTGATAGGGAGTCTGTACCAGTGGTCGGATTCTTCAAGGAATGACCAGTCGTTGAACTCAATAACCTAACGGATGGGTTAGCATGAAAGTATGCAGCTACAAAGGGTTTTCATTGGTAATCCTGTTGCGTGACGAACATTGCCCGCCTCATGTGCACGTGGACGCCAGCACATGGAGCGCGCGCTTCAAGTTCAACTTTTGGCACAACGGCGTGGAGCTTTGGGATGTTATTCCTCATTCGCGCCGGCCACCTCTGGCGGTGCTTGAGGGGTTGCGTCAGGCGCTCAGGCAAGCTGCCCATTTACGGCGAGCTCGCGGCATCTGGTGGAATAAATTGCAGACGGTTTGTCTCAACCATCAATTATGGGATTGGCAGAACAATGAAGTCGTCATGGTCAAGCGGATCGTGAGTACTACCTGCATGATTGACTCGGCTTGTTATGAACCTATGGAGAACAAAACCCGGTTGACCCTGATGGGGACACCGGAGGGTGTGGAGATTGAATTATGAAAGCAGTAAAGGCAAAAAATCAGCTAGATCGGCCAGTGACCGAATCGGTGCTGGATGAAGCGATCGAGCGAGGCCGGTTGCGCCGCAACAGCGGTTTGCAGGCGACCGGGGTGACGTTTCTGGAACCGTGCCTGACCGTCAGCTTCGACGATGGCAGTGGCGTACTGCTGCCCGTGAAGTGCTACCCGGAATTCGATGATTTCGGGAGCGAGGATTTCGCCGGACTGAAAGTCGGTTTTGCCGGCACCGCCCTGTGCCATGAAGGCAAGGACTTGCAGATATCCATCGCCGGGATGATTTCGGCGAGCAAGCCGCTGATGGACATGGCCGCCTCGGTCATCGCCTCGCGCAATGGTCGCCAAAGCAGTGCCGCCAAGGCCGAGGCCGCGCGGGCGAACGGCAGGAAGGGCGGGCGCCCGCGCAAGGTCGATGTCGCTCTTTGAATGTCCACAAAAAAAGCCGTCGTGATGACGGCTGATTCGTATACGGCAATTGCAATCAACGCCGGGTCAACAACACCCCGGACTCCATATGATGGGTCCACGGGAACTGGTCGAACATCGCGCAGCGGGTGATGCGGTGGGTGTCGTGCAGCTGGGCGATGTTGGCCGCCAGGGTTTGCGGGTTGCAGGAAATGTAGAGGATGTTGTCGAAGCGTCGGGTCAGCTCGCAGGTGTCCGGGTCCATGCCGGCCCGCGGCGGATCGACAAAGACGCTGCCGAACTCGTAGCTTTTGAGGTCGATGCCGTGCAGGCGACGGAACGGGCGCACTTCGTTCAGAGCTTCGGTCAGTTCCTCGGCGGACAGGCGCACCAGGGTGACGTTATCCACCGCGTTTTCGCTGAGGTTGCTCAGCGCCGCGTTGACCGAAGCCTTGCTTATTTCTGTGGCCAGCGCCTTGCGCACACGGGTCGCGAGCGGCAGGGTGAAGTTGCCGTTGCCGCAATACAGCTCCAGCAAATCGTCAGTTCGATCACCCAGCGAGTCATAAGCCCAGTTGAGCATCTTCTGGTTCACCGTGCCGTTGGGCTGGGTGAACGCGCCTTCCGGCTGGCGATAACTGAAGGTGCGACCGCCGACCTCCAGTTTCTCGACCACATAATCGTGACCGATGACTTCGCGCTTGCCCTTGGAGCGGCCGATGATGCTGACATTCAGCTCGGCAGCCAGTTTCGCTGCGGCTGCGTGCCAATGCTCGTCCAGCGGACGGTGGTAGCACAGCGTGATCATTGCATCGCCGGCCAGGGTGGTCAGGAACTCCACCTGGAACAGCTTGTTACTCAATGCCGCGCTGGCTTGCCAGGCCGCTTTGAGCTGCGGCATCAATTGATTGATGCGCAGGCTGGCAATCGGAAATTCTTCGATCAGGATCGGCGTGCGTTTGTCTTCCTGGGAAAACATCGCGTAGTGACGCTCGCCGGCTTCGCGCCACAGGCGGAATTCGGCGCGCAGGCGGAAATTTTTTAGCGGCGAGTCGAATACGGCAGGTTCTGGCGCATCGAACGGGGCCAGCAGATCACGCAGGCGCGTGACCTTTTCTTCGAGCTGAATGGCGTAAGCCTGGGTATCAAAAGTCATGCGTTGAACCAACCCAACTTGATCACGAACAGAATCGACAGGATCACCAGCGCCGAATTCAACTCACGGCCGCGACCGGACAGCAGCTTGATCGCGGTCCAGGAAATGAAACCGAATGCGATGCCATTGGCGATGGAATAAGTGAATGGCATGGCCAGGGCGGTGACCACGACCGGTGCGGCAACGGTGATGTCGTCCCAGTCTATTTCGGCCAGGCCCGATGTCATCAGTACCGCGACGAACAGCAGCGCAGGTGCCGTTGCAAACGCCGGAACGCTGGCGGCCAGTGGCGAGAAGAACAGGGCCAGCAGGAACAGAATCGCGACCACGACCGCGGTCAGGCCGGTGCGGCCACCGGCACTCACGCCGGCGGCGGATTCGATGTAGCTGGTGGTGGTCGAAGTACCCAACAAGGAGCCTGCCATGGCTGCGGTACTGTCGGCGATCAGGGCGCGCCCCATTTTCGGCATGTGGCCATCCTTGCCCATCAGGCCGGCGCGCTTGGCAACACCGATCAGGGTGCCCGAGTTGTCGAACAGGTCGACGAACAGGAAAGCGAAAATCACACTGACCAGACCGATGTCCAGTGCGCCTTTGATGTCCAGTTGCAGGAAGGTCGGCGCCAGCGACGGTGGCATCGACATTACGCCGCCGAACGGGGTAAAACCCATTGCGATGGAGGCGATAGTCACCGCCAGAATGCCGATCAGCACGGCGCCGCGAACCTTCAGGGCTTCGAGGGCGACGATCAGGGCAAAACCCAGGGTGGCGAGGATTGGTGCCGGTTGCTTGAGGTCGCCAAGGCCGACCATGGTCGCCGGGTTACTGACCACGATGCCGGCGTTGTGCAGGGCGATCAGGGCCAGGAACAGGCCGATACCGGCAGCAATGGCCGAACGCAGCGGCAACGGGATGCTGTTGATGATCCACTCCCGGATACGGAAGATCGACAGCAGGAAAAACAGCACTGCGGAGATGAACACCGCTCCCAGCGCCACTTGCCAGGTGTGGCCCATGTGCAGGACGACGGTATAGGTGAAGAAGGCGTTCAAGCCCATGCCCGGCGCGAGGGCGATCGGGTAGTTGGCGATCAGCCCCATCACGGTGGAGCCGATGGCGGCTGCCAGGCAGGTCGCGACGAACACCGCACCCTTATCCATGCCGGTCTCGCCGAGGATGCTCGGGTTGACGAACAGAATGTAGGCCATGGCCAAGAAAGTCGTGACGCCCGCCAGAATCTCGGTCCGCACGTTGGTGTTGTGTGCCTTGAGTTGAAACAGCCTTTCCAGCATGTCTGCTCCCCGTGGCGCGCCAGGCGCCGTGAATGTATCGACCTCAACAGCAAAGCACAGACCACTGAAGGCGCCTGGTAATTTTCTTTGGGTCGGAAAAAGCCGCGCATCATAGCAGCAGCGGCGGGCTATGGCTGCTTATGGCTGCGATCGTCGTCGATGTTTTGCGCTATAGCCAAGTGAGCCATACTGCGCGCTGATTTTGGGGGACACAGGTATTTCATGAAAAAGCGTCTGATTGCCGGATTCGGAATATTGATGGCCCTGTTTCTGGGGGCGCAAATCGCTTCGGCTGCATCGGCGCCGCCGTTGAGTCAGGTGAAGGTGCTCAAGGTCGAGTCGCCGGGCTGTGGTTTTGAAAACATCGCACAGGGGCAAGAGCAGACGCGCTGCAATCACAGTGGACCGAACATCAGGGTCTACGTGCTGGAAGTCGGCTACGGTCGTGGGGCGCAAGTCGGGCTGGACGGTTTTGAGGTGAATGGCACCCGGACCCCGATCTGTGCTTTTGATAATGGCAACCTGACCGAATGCACCGTAGGGAAAAAAACGGTCGGCTATTTGTATGTCTTCGATCTGGCAGGCAAGCAGGAGGGAGCATTCACCTTCAGCAATACCTCGATCAACGCCCCAGGCAATACCCTGTCGACGCAGCTTTACATCAAGTAACGGCAGGCTCGAACAAGGGTCAGGAAAGCTGGCTACGCTTTAAGGATCATTCAGTGGACTGCGCCCATGACCTTTAGAGCTCTGATTACCCTCGCCGAGGGCATCGATGACCTGCAAGCAGTGACCTTGATCGATGTGCTGCGTCGGGCCAGGGTTGAAGTGGTGGTGGCCAGCATCGAGGGGCGGCGCATGATCACTTGTGCCCGCGGGACTCGACTGACGTCCGATGCGATGCTGGTGGACTTGCTGGCCCAGTCGTTCGACCTGATCGTCCTGCCCGGTGGCGCCGTTGGTGCGCAACATCTGGCGGCGCATCAACCCTTGCAACAATTGATCAAGGATCAGGCGGCGGCCGGGCGCCTGTTCGCCGGTATCGCCGAGGCCCCGGCGCTCGCGCTGCAAGCCTTTGGCGTATTGCGCCAACGGCGCATGACCTGCTTGCCATCGGCCAGCCATCAACTGTCGGGCTGCAACTTCATCGACCAGCCGGTGGTGGTCGACGGCAACTGCATCACCGCCCAGGGCTCGGGCGCCGCACTGGAGTTTGCCCTGACGCTGGTGGAACAACTCTGCGGCAAAGCTGCGCGGAACACGGTGGCAGGGGAGTTGGTGGTGTAGGGGATGTCAGGCGTGGATGGCAATGGGTTCGATGACCGGTTGCTCTCGGTGCTCCGCTTGCCAGAGGTCGTAGTCGGTTTGCACCCCCAGCCACAGCCGTGCCTTGCCGATTCCAGCCCGCTCCAGACGTACCGCCAGGTCCGGACTGATTGGCGCGTGACCATGCAGCACTCGCGAAAGATGCGGACGCGCAAACCCCAGGTGCCGAGCCAGCTCTGTGACGCTGATGCCCAGCTCGGGCAATACATCCATCAATAGCGTTTCGCCTGGGTGTGGCGGATTGTGCATAGGCATGTCCTGCCTC
This sequence comes from Pseudomonas sp., assembly GCA_003525045.1. Classification (GTDB taxonomy): domain Bacteria; phylum Pseudomonadota; class Gammaproteobacteria; order Pseudomonadales; family Pseudomonadaceae; genus Aquipseudomonas. The sequence continues at coordinate 18,511 of DQGF01000548.1, forward strand.
CCGATCAGTGATAGTCCAGATAATCAACCAGTTCGATATCCGAACCGATAAAACGAAAAATGACTCGCCAGTTCCCCGAAAGTGTAAGGCGATACATTACACCTGATGCACTATTTATGTATTGCACCTGGTCGGCAAATTTGTGCCTCGCGCTGTATTCCGGTGTTTCCTGCGCTCATCAATTCCCTTGAACACTCACACCTTCCATGAAGTCGTACCCCATATGACGGCGGTTTGCCAAAACGCCGCGAACGTACGACCAACCGTGAGGTGTTTATGAGCGCGACCACTCCCGACGCTACGCAGCCGTCATTCGCCCGTCATCCACTGGACCTGACCCTCAATGGTCAGGAACGTCAGCTAGAGGTCCTGCCCTGGACCACTTTGCTGGACTTGCTGCGAGAGCAACTGGACCTGATCGGCACCAAAAAAGGCTGCGACCACGGCCAGTGTGGCGCCTGCACGGTGCTGCTCAACGGCAAGCGAGTGAACGCCTGCCTGACGCTGGCGGTGATGTGCGACGGCGCCGAGTTGACCACTGTCGAAGGTCTGGCTGACGGAAATGAGCTGCATCCGATGCAACGTGCCTTCATCAAGCACGATGCCTTCCAGTGCGGGTATTGCACGCCGGGACAGATTTGCTCGGCGGTGGGACTGGCTAATGAAGGCCGGGCGCTGACCCCTGAGCAGATTCAGGAAGGGATGAGCGGCAACCTCTGTCGCTGTGGTGCCTACAACAATATTCGCGATGCCATCGAAGAGGCGCTTCCCGCTTGCCGGCAGCCTGCCGCTCAAGGAGGTGACCAATGAATCCTTTCCACTACAGCAAGCCGGATTCGGTGCAGGACGCCGTTCATCTCGCAGGTCCCGCCTCTCGTTTTATCGCAGGCGGTACCAATCTGCTGGATCTGATGAAGGAAAACGTCACCCGCCCCGAGCACCTGATCGATATCACCGGCCTGCCCCTGCGTGAAGTCAGTGAAACGGCCAAGGGCGGATTGATGATCGGGGCGCTGGTCAGCAACGCCGACCTGGCCTGGCACCCCTTGATCGAGCAGCGTTACCCGCTGTTGTCCCAGGCAATCCTGTCGGGCGCGTCGCCGCAACTGCGCAATATGGCGAGCACTGGCGGCAATTTGCTGCAACGCACGCGTTGTTATTACTTCTACGACGCCGGCGTGCCGTGCAACAAACGCGAACCCGGCAGCGGTTGCCCGGCGCGGGCCGGTCTGAATCGAATCCATGCGATCTTTGGCGCCAGTGTGCAGTGTGTCGCCACACATCCATCAGACATGTGCGTGGCGCTGGCCGCTCTGGAAGCGGTCGTCCACGTGCAGGGCCGTGGCGGTGCGCGGACCATCGAATTTGCCGATTTCCACCGTTTGCCCGGCGATGCTCCGGAGCGTGACAACCAACTGGCCGAGGATGAGTTGATCACCGCCATCGAGCTGCCCGCTGCCGGTTTCGCCGAGTGCAGCCATTACCTGAAGATCCGTGATCGTGCGTCCTATGCCTTTGCACTGGTCTCGGTGGCCGCGGCACTCGAGATGACCGGGCCCATCATTCGCGAAGCGCGGCTGGTCCTCGGTGGCGTGGCGCACAAACCCTGGCGCGACAAGGCTGTCGAAAGCTGGCTGGCGGGCAAAGCGCCCAGCCGAGAAACCTTCAGCGCCGCCGCCGATACCCTGCTGCAAAACGCCGAACCGCTCGAACACAACGCTTTTAAAGTCAAACTGGCGCGCCGGGCGATCGTCCGCGCCCTGAGCGATGCCGCGCTGGGAGGGCAAACACGATGAATACCTTCACCGAACCCATGGGCCAGCCGCTGGATCGGGTCGATGGCCCGCTCAAAGTGACCGGTCAGGCGCGTTATGCCGGGGAGTTTCCCGAGGCGGGCCTGCTTCACGGCAGCGTCGTTTCCAGCAACATTGCCTGTGGTCGGGTAATCCGTATTGATGCATCGAAGGCCTTGGCGCTGCGCGGTGTGATCGCAGTCATCGACCACACCAACCGTCCCAGGATCGCCAGTTACGACGAGCCCTATGAAGACGCCGACTCGGCCGAAGGTTCGCCATTCCGCCCGTTGTATAACGATCGGGTTCTGTACAGCGGCCAACCGCTGGCGCTGGTGGTGGCCGACAATCTTGAGCTGGCGCGGTATGCCGGTTCACTGGTGGTGATCGAATACGAAACCGGGGAGCATCAGACCGATCTGCTGACGCTCCAGGGTGAAGCCCACCCGGCACCTGCAGATTTGCCCAAACCCCGTGGGAATTTCCAGGAGGAGTTTGCCGGCGCGGCGATGAGTCTGGACCTGAGCTACAGCACTCCGATCGAACACCACAACCCAATGGAGCCGCATGCCAGCACGGTCCTGTACCAGGCCGATGGCAGTCTGCACATTCACGACAAGACCCAGGGCACTCAGAACTGTCAGTCCTACGTACAAAAGGTCTTTGGACTCGAGAAACAGCAAGTCAGAATTTTCGCTGCTTATGTCGGCGGCGCGTTCGGCTCGGGCTTGCGCCCGCAGTATCAACTCGTACTGGCGGTAATGGCGGCGCTGTCGCTCAAGCGCTCGGTGCGTGTGACGCTGACCCGGCAGCAGATGTTCACTTTCGGCTACCGACCCCGCACGTTGCAGCGTCTGCAAATAGGGGCCGCGGCCAATGGTCGTTTGCTGGCGGTCGCTCATAGCGCCATCGGCCAGACCTCGAGATTCGAAGACTTCACTGAGCATGTGGTGGAATGGAGCGGCATGCTCTATCACTGCGACAACGTGCAGCTGAGCTACAAATTGCTGCCGCTGGATGTTTTCACGCCATTGGACATGCGTGCCCCGGGTGCGGCGCTGGGGCTGATCGGCCTGGAATGTGCCATGGATGAATTGGCCTGCGCGCTGGCGATCGATCCGCTGCAATTGCGCCTGATCAACTACGCCGAGGGTAATCAGAACGAAGACAAACCGTATTCCAGCAAGGAATTACGCGAGTGTTACGCCCAGGGCGCCAAGCGCTTCGGCTGGGAGAAACGCAATGCCGAACCCCGCAGCATGCGCCAAGGCCGGCAACTGGTTGGCTGGGGCATGGCCGGTGGCGTCTGGGAGGCCATGCAGCAGAAAGCCAGCGCCAAAGCCAGTCTTGATCACAACGGCAAGCTGACGGTCAGCAGCGCAACGACAGATATCGGCACCGGGACTTACACGGTGATGACGCAAATCGCCGCGCAGGCGTCGGGTGTTTCGATAAAGGATGTCACCTTTATCCTTGGTGACTCCTCATTACCGACCGCGCCGTTGCAGGGAGGATCGTTCACCGTTTCGTCAGTGGGCACTGCGGTGCAACAGGCCTGTGAAGCCTTAAAGGAAAAACTGCTCGCCGTCGCCCGGCAGACGAATCCGGCGTTTGGTGGCGCGACATCGGAACAGGCGGTTTTCGAAGAAGGGTATGTGTCCATCGGCGATGCGCGGGTAGCCTTGGCCGACCTGGCCCGGGACAGCGGAGAAGAGGCGGTGGAGGTTCAGGTGGATGCCGAGCCCGACAAGAAACGCGAAGCCTATGCTACCGCGACGCACTCAGCGGTATTCGTTGAGGTCTTTGTCGACGAGGACCTGGGCATCGTGAAGGTCAACCGGGTAGTCAGCGCCATCGCAGCAGGCCGAGTGGTCAACCCGAAAATGGCCCGCAACCAGATCCTTGGCGGTGTCGTCTGGGGCATTGGCATGGCGTTGCACGAAGAGACGCAAACCGATCACGCGCTGGGCCGCCACATGAATCACAGCCTCGCCGAGTACCACATTCCAGTAAACGCCGATATTGGCGACATTGAGGTGCTGTTTGTCGAAGAACATGACGAGATCGTTAACGCCCTGGGTTCCAAGGGCGTGGGAGAAATCGGCATTGTCGGGGTGGCGGCAGCGGTAGCCAACGCCATCTACCACGCCACCGGCAAGCGGGTGCGGGATTTTCCCATCACTTTGGACAAACTGCTTTAGACCCTGGCTTCTTCCACCGGCACATGCATGCGGTCGCGGTTGGCCAGGGTCGGGAACAGTTTGATCCAGACCCCGGTCACCACCAGCGTGCCGATGCCGCCCATGACGTTGAAGATCACCACCTCGCCGGAGATGACGAAGAAGACGAAGTCGGGGGCGGCGAACTTGTTCTGGAGCGCGTAGAGGATGCCGGAGAGCCCCGCGAAGAGCCCGGAGAGCATCACCGCCACGATCTTGTAGCGCTCGACCGGATAGCCGATCGCCCGCGTGCGCGGCTCGTTCTCCCGGATGGCCTGCAGCACCATGCCGAAGGGCGAGCGCATGATGCGGCGCAGGATCAGGTAGGAGGCCGTCACCACGGCGAGGATGAACCAGTGCAGCGTCTCGATGGTGAAGGGCACCGAGAAGAGCCCGGGGATCGAGAGCGGTGGGCGCGCGAACGTGAGCCCGTTCTCGCCGCCGGTCACNNAGCGTGCCGATGCCGCCCATGACCACCGCCGGCACAGTGCCGAACCAGTGAGCGGTGAGGCCGGATTCGAACTCGCCCAGTTGGTTCGAGGCGCCGATGAACAGACCGTTCACGGCGCTGACCCGGCCGCGCAT